>JBAXPJ010000051.1:0-19757 GCA_037132335.1 Sediminibacterium sp.
TTTCATGTAACAAATATTGGCAAAAATGAATCCTGGATTACATCGGGCGAAGTAATTCAAGCAAATTTTAAGGGAGATATGTTAATGGGAAGGGTTATTTGGAAAAAATAACCTTTAAGCTTTTTAAGTTGGTCATTCAAATTGCAAAAGCAGTATTATCAAAACAATCAAGGAGTTTTTATTACCTATTATTTTTAGATATATTTACATGCGTATTTTTATCGCCTTAAAAAACGGAATACTACTAATATGACACATGCAATAAGCACCTGTATTTGGTTCGACGGAAAAGCAAAAGAAGCAGCTAATTTTTATAAAGAAGTTTTTGGATCTTTTGTAATGATTTCTGAAAATCCTTTTGTAGTAAATTATTCTTTGTTTGGAAGACGATTTATGAATTTAAACCAAGGTCCTGGGTATCCAATTAATCCTTCCATTTCATTTTTTATTAGTGCAGATACTGAAGCTGAAATTGATTCCATTTGGGAAAAGCTAATTATAGATGGCAAAGTGCTCATGCCACTTAATACCTATCCATGGAGTAAAAAATATGGATGGTGTGCCGACAAATTTGGGGTTAATTGGCAACTAATGTTAGGCCATGAAAGTACTTGCAAAGTAATGCCACATATGTTGTTTTGTGGAGCAAATAACGGTAGAGCAGCAGATGCAATATCTTTTTACACAGGTATTTTTAAAGAGTCTGAAATTAAAACTATTAGTAAATACGAAAAAGGAGAAGCAGACACAGAAGGGAATATTAAGTATTCGCAATTTGAACTAACTAAATTTCCATTTGGTGCAATGGATAGTTCTGCCCCGCACCAATTTAATTTTAATGAAGGCGTTTCTTTTATTGTAATGGTTGATACACAAGAAGAAATTGATTATTACTGGAACAGCTTATTAGTTGAAGGATCTCCTGCAAGATGTGGTTGGTTAAAAGACAAATTTGGCGTGAGTTGGCAAATCGTTCCATCAATACTAGGAAAGTATATGACCAATCCAGAAACCGCTCCTAAAGCAACTTATGCATTTTTGCAAATGTCTAAATTTATTATAGCAGACTTGGTGAAGGCGGTGGAATAAACAATGCGCAAGTTCTATTCTTATTAATGCTTTTTTCTATCTAGCCCCTTTTTTCATTATATTTGAATATGCTATTCCCTATACTATTTGGAACGATTGCTGTTTTAATCATCTTCTGGAGAAGAAGAAGGAGAGATGATTAATACATAAAGTAACTACTATTATAAATAAACTGATAGGTTGTATTATTGTATTGCGAAACAATCAAATAGAATAATTAATTTTCTATATAATCAATTGCCCAATTTACAACTGTATTGTTTTTTGAGCGCAAACTAATTTTTCGAATCATTCCTTCTTTTTCATTTTTTAAAACATCCGCATTTAAAGCGGTAAACTTAGTGTTAGAATACCCTTCTGGTTCATATATATACATTGTATAAACATCGTTGGCTACAAGCGTGCTACTGCCATTTAACTGACGCTTGATCCATTGCATTGATTCAATTTCAATTGCTCCACAACTAATATGGCGATTTGTGGCTAATAATTGAGGATGATTTTGTTTTTCACGTAAACAAAAAACCTGGCAATGGAAGTTGCTATCAATTGTTCCAGGATTAAATTGTTTTTTTACAATACCACGAAATTCTTTGCGCCAAAACTCAAACAACAAGTATTCTTTTTGATCATTCAATCCTACATCTTTTACAGAAATAGTTTGATCTCTATCATCTAACCTACCTAATACCACCCAGTTTTCAAAGGGCTTGTTTATTTCTAATGAAAACAAGCCAGTTGTTGTAGAAATACTGGCATCAAAGGGTCTTGGGCCACTGCCACTCATTTCTACATCTGCTTGCGCAATTAAAGCAGAACGAGAGGGATCAACATCATACACTTGTGCGGGTTGCGTATATAAAACAGGTATAGACCTTTTGGCGGCTTCAATTAATTTTGAATTTTCATATACTTCTGCTTTATCAGTCAGCATAAATAATGATCCTGTTAATGAAGTTGCTACACAACTTCTATAAGCTTCTTTAGGGCTAAGTTCTATATGGTCTGGATCATTTCGCCAGATGATATTATTGTAAGAATTGAATTGTGCTAAACCAGCATAACTGTATCCGTCATTGCCTATTCTACATCCATCAACAATACCAACCAATTCTGGTCGAATACCCCAACAAGCCATCAGAAAATGATCTTTTCCGGTTTCATTTCGTACAGCTCTTACTATATTTCTATATGCCTCATTTCTGTTAGCTTTCTTTTGTAAGAAGTAAGCATTATTTGAATTATAACCTTCGTATTTTAAATGTCTTAAAGCATCTAGTTTAATATACTGCCAGCCTTCTTTATTTAGTTCTTTGTATACTGGTGTAATTAATGTTTGGATGGCTTTCGGATTTAATCCATCCATTGAATAACCAATCCAATTACCAATTGCTGGATTTCCATTTTCATTACGAACAAACAACTCTTTATGCGCATAAGCTGCTGCAGAATCATTAAATGCTACATTCGTCCATAATGCAGGTGTAAGCCCTTTTGATTGAATATATTTAGAAAGTGCTGAAAGCCCTGAAGGAAACTTTTTATTGGTTTCTAGCCATGTTTCTGGCATTCCAATTGGAGTCTGTTGATAGCCATCATCAATTTGAACATAGTTTAAACCAAAAGGGGCTAATTTGTTAGATAACACATCGGCTGTTTTTTTAACATCCAATTCAGTTACTTTATTAAAATAAGCAAACCAACTGCACCAACCAACTACTGGTTTTTTCCAAACCGAATATTGTTCAGGATTAAAGTATGTAAGTCCACGATGCTTTTGATAATAGTTTGGTTTGAATCGAATGATTAATTCAGTGCCTGAAAAATGTATAGTATAATTAAAACTTGTTTCAGCATTGATAACTAATTTGGGATATGCAGCATCAAAAGATAAAAGCCAATCATGCTTGCGTTCATAGATAGCATTGTTTAATAAACTATGGCTTTGACCAATAGTGTTTCTTACCACTTTTAAACCATTAATTCTTGGATCACTTTCACAAGCAATCGATTCATCACTACCCATAACATTTGCAACCAATTCAAACTTATTAAAATTTGCTGCACTGATATTTATTAATTGATAGTTAGCCCCATTAATTACTTGGCTATTTTGTTGAATATTGAATGATTGAATTTTTTCGGACAAACGTGCTTTTAAAATTATTTGTTGATTATAATATAAAAAGAAGGAGTCTTTACGTGAAACTAATTTTACGGTATTTTGTGATTGTGCATTAAATTGAATAAACACAATCAAGAAAAATACGATTGATTTTTTTATAGAGGATATAACCATGGGTAGGTGTTTTGAATATTTTTTAATGACGTAATAGTAACATAAACATATTACTTGCTAATACCAATTTTGTATTAACCAAAATAGATAGAATTTAAAACTTGCAATGAATTCATCTATCTATTTAGTAGTTATAAATCTACATACAAAATACAACTATACAAATATTAGCGAATCATGGGTTTATTTGTCAAAAACAATTAAATGGATTCAATAATAGGTATCAAAAAAATACCTAATGCATTTAATGCTAGAAATCAATATAACTAGCGGTAATTCATATTAGCTATTTATGAAATACATTCTAAGTTAATTTAATATTTTACTACCTTTGTGCTTATGGAAAAAGGAGTAGAAAAAAGTACTGACTTTAGATCCATTTGCCCTGTAGCAACGAGTTTAGATCTATTAGGAGATAAATGGACTTTGTTAATTTTAAGAGACATGATTTTTTCGCATAAATCAATGTTTAATGAATTCAAAGAGTCATTAGAAAAAATGCCCAGCAAAATGCTTTCAAATAGACTTAAAAAGCTTGAGGGCTTAGGATTTATTTCTAAAAATAAAGGGATAAAAAATAAAAAAAACATTTACTATTTTGTAGAGCCAAAGGGCTTGGATGCATTTCCAATATTGGTTGAAATGGCTATATTTTCAACAAAGCATTTTTTTGATCATTTAGGGACTACTTATACAAAAGATGCTAGAACTAGAATGATTAATGACAAAATAAATTATTCCAAGGAGATTATAAAAGGGTATAAAAAATTTGTAAAGAGTATTTCAATTTAATAATTAAGACCTTTTAAAAGAGATACTTTTGTATTAATAATTTACAAATTGTAGCGCTGATATTATATTGCTATTTGAGAACCAGCAGGTATTTTGTAAGTTTTATCGTCAATTTTTATATACACATCTATCGAACTTACATTTGAAATGATGCTTTTATCAACTGAAAATTTTAAATTTTTATAGGCATTGATATAATCAACAAGCGCTATTTGTGTGGTATAGTTAATGTCGTTGCGTTTTGAAACTAACTTGAAGAAATTTTCCATTTCAACCCATCTATTACCTTCTCCATTATTTTCCCAACTATGGCCCCAAACATCAAACAGGGCCAATGAATTTGAGGTAAGAAAATCGTTTGTCAATTTATAAAAACTAGCTAATTCTTTTTTATCATTTTCAGCATCATTTGGTTTAAAATAAGCTTTTCCAAATTGATGAATGCTAGGATCCCATTTAAGAAAATTTGTAGGAATAGAAAAATTATAAGAATCAGCTACAGTTCTGGCATATTCAATTCCTAAGCCGTTAACTGTTTCAACAACTAAATCATTGTAACTGCCAAAAGGATAAGCCATGCCTCTTACCATATTTCCGGTGAGCTTTTCTAACGCCTTTCTGTCTTCTACCACTTCATAAATAATATCAATTTTTGATAAACCACTTAGCCCTGGATGATTGGCTGAATGAACCGAAACTTCATGACCTTTAAAAAGACTTTTAATTTCTTCTGATGTTAAATAGCCCTTCGTGTTCAATTTATTTGAATTCAAATGGAAAGTACCTTTGAGGCCATAATCATTCATCAATTTCACAAGCTTTCTGTCGGCATCCGGGCCATCGTCATAGCTCAAAATAAGTGCCTTAGATTTTCCTTCAGGGAAAAGCATTTCAATTCTAATATTAGTTGTTGGTTTAGGGCTATGTGATTGTGCAACTAATGAACAAGAAAAAAAAAGAAAAATTATAAGTGTAAGGATATTTTTCATAAGGTTGATTTATGAGACTAATATTTTTAAAATAAAATTCAAATGCTTTTAACTATAGAGCAATTTATTACTATTAAATTTCGGCATTTAAAATTGAACTTTATAAACAAAGTTTGGAAAAAATCCAAGTTGGTAGGTCCAGTTTACGTTTTGAATTCTACCATCATAGTTTTGAGAGAAGATGTTTTTATGATTAGTGATGTTTTGTAAATCTAGTGATAATGTTTGTGATAGCTTATGTGCATTGCTATTAAAAGTATATCCTAACTTTAAATCTATTCTATAATAATTTGGATATTGCGCAGAATAAACATCTTTAGATAATTGTTCATTACCTAAAGCTTGAGAACTAGCTACATCAATGGGTGTATAGTACCTGCCACCTGCATTTGTAAATTTAAAGTCAATACTTGTTTTATTTCTTTTGCCAACACCAACATTCCATTCTTTACCCGCTAAAATATTATAGACATACTTTCCATTAAAGGCAGTGTTACGCTCTATGCCGTCACTGCCGGTGTATTTTGAGCTGTATAATGACGATGTAAATAAGCCATAATATCCTTCACTAAAAAACTTCTCAACTGTAATTTCTATTCCGTAGTTTTTTCCAATACCCTTATTCGTTAAGTTATCTTCTAAATCAGTTTTAAAACCAGCACCGGTATTTAACATAGAATAACTACTAGAAAAAGTATTTACTGGAACATTATATAATGACTGATAATAAATTTCCGACTTTATTCTCCAGTCTTTAGCAGGTTGCATATTGTAGCCAATCACAAAATGATTGCTTTTTGTAAAGTCTAAATTTTTGTTGTTATAACTATACGTTCCATTTGCATTTTGTGTTTGCAAAAAATATACATTTATTGGTTGCATTTGCGAATGAAGACCATAACCAAAGGTTAGGCTGTTTTTATTGTCTATATCATATTTTAAACCTAGTCTTGGCTCAACTGAACTTGCATTATTTAAGAAAAACTTTTGTGCATGAATCCCTGTATTGAGTGTAAGTCTATCGGATATATTGTATTTCAATTGCACATAAGCTTGTGCTAAATTAGTTTGACTATTATAATCCCATATTTGTTTAAAATTATCAATAGATCTTTGTTTAGATTTAGCGTATAAGTCTAATTGCAGTAATTGATTTTCAATACCAACTTTTAAAAATAACCGCGAATTGATTTTTGAATTATACGAGGTACTAAAATTGTATCCTGTTTTTGCTGTATTAGAAATTTCTCTTTGGTAAGACACTAGTGCTAATCTATCAAATTCATAATTAGTAATAGCTGTTTTTGAATAATTTAATCCAATAGTAGTGCTTAAATAAGCATTGCTATTTATCTGTTTAAAATGGGTTAATCCAATAATTCCAATTTTACTTGCAAAGTCTGTCTGATTGCCATTACCATATAAAGCATTAGTATTAGCACCACTCTGTAAATTAATACTACTTGTTCCTAATATGCCAAATAGCGAAAACTTGCCAATTTTTGATGTGCCACTATTTATTTTAAAAGACAAGTCTTGATAGCTTGGGGTTGCACTAGTGCCAATGTTTATTCCCATTGCTTGGGCAATTCCCGCTAGTGAATATCTATAACCAACTAAATAGGAGGATCCGTTGTTTTTTTTAATAGGCCCTTCGGTTGTGGCTTCTAAACCTGTTATGACACCTAATTGTAAAGTAGTTTCTTTTTTAAAATTGTTGCCATTCCTAAAGCCTATATCAAATACGCCAGCATTGGCATTACCATATTCTGCCGGAAATGCCGAGGTGAAAAAATCTGAACTTTTTAATAAATTAGTATTTAATGCACTAACCGCTCCTCCAGTTGTACCAATAGAAGCAAAATGATTAGGATTTGTTACGTTCATGCCATCTATTTTCCATAAAACGCCTGTTGGTGAATTACCCCTTATTACAATATCATTTCTACTATCATCAGGCGCACTCACGCCGGCAAAATTTGCTGCTAAACGTGCTGGATCGCTTCTGCCACCTGCATATCGGTTCACTTCTTCCATAGAGAAAGTTCGCGCACTCACAGTGGCCATTTTATTTATATTAGAAGCTTTGTTTGATGATTTAACAATTACATCTTTTAATTTTTTAAAATCTTCTTCTAAACTAATATCTAGAATTGTTTCTTTACCAGAAGTAACAATTATATTGGGGATGGTCACTTCTTTATATCCGGTATAGTTGATTTTTAAATCATACCTACCAGGATTCAATTCACTAAATGTATAGTTGCCAATTTGGTTGGTGGTAGTTACTTTTTGATTATTTAATAGTTGCATTGTTGCTCCACTAATAGGCGATTGAGATAGTTTGTCTACCAATACACCTCTAATATTTTGTTTGTTGTTTTGAGCAAATGAAAGGGCGGTAATAAAAGTAAGAACAATAGTATAGTAGTGCCTCATTTAATTGAAGTGTTTAAGATTAAAAAATGTAAAATGATATTTGTTATTTCTGAAGCAGTAGTTACTACGAATTAAACTTCATCATACTATAAGTCAGCTATTTCATGGATGGCTTCGGTCCTTGTTGAGGAGTATTTACAGAATTAATTATATGCTGAACTAAGTCATCAAATTTTGGCTTTTGTTCATTGGTGCAAATCGCCCGCACTTTTTTAAAGTGTTCAAAAGTTAAAATATCTAATGATTGTATAGATAAGCTAACCTTTAATGCAGCATTGTTTTTTACACTATCAATAATTTTATCGGACTTTAATAATTGAAAAAAGTTGTCTTTATTAATTTTAATTTTTGTTCTAATTATTTCGGCATCGTTATGATGCTCCTTTGCTAAATCAAAGTATATATTTTTTTGGTCTTCACTAAAATGTAATTCTTTAGCCAAAATTTCTTTAGGATTGTTATCTCTTTCTAATCTAAAATGACCTGTCCAGAAAAAAACAAGACTAATAATATTAGCTAGTATTAATAATACTATCAGCCAAGCCATGAATTTACTTTTTACTAAATCTTTCATAAAAAAACTTTTAAATGTTTTGATCATAAGAAGCAGCCAATACTTCAATATTATTATTGGAATTTGCTTTTGCTACATTAGTATTCTTTCCAATTAATAAGGTATTAATAATTAAAAACAAGGTTAGTATACATATAACCAAAACCGGTTTGAATGAAAATGGTGCGTAGGCTAAGGATATTTCTTTTTCCATTCTTGCATGAAGTCTTGTGTAAAAGAAATCCGGCGAACCAACTTCTTTCATAGTAGAAAAGATAGATAATTCATTCTCTAATTGTTCATCAGATAAATGTTTCATAAGTATATTTTTATGAGGTATGATAATATTTTAATTTATTTTTTAAATTTTCTTTCGCCCTACTTAATAAAGATTCAACGGCTTTTGTACTCAATTGCATTATTGCACATGCTTCATTGTGTTTGATTCCTTGTACTCGAATTAAGGTAAAAGCAATTCGTTGGTTATTAGGCAACTCACTAATAGCTTTAAATAGTAACGTAGTTTTTTCTTTATTTTCATTGCTAATACCAGGATTCAAATAAGCGGCATCAATACTTTTTTCTTCGGATGGCATCCACCATGGAATAATCGAATTAATTCTTTGTCTGTTTTTTTGCTTACGTAATTTCTCTAAAGCTTTTCTAACAGCTATTCTATAAATCCAAGTGGCCAAACTAGATTCTTCTTTGAAACCCCCTATAGATTCAAACACCTGAATAAAAGTCTCTTGAGCGGTGTCTTCTGCCTCGTTTGCATTTTGTAGGATATTAAGCACACTATAATATACCTTGTCTTGATAGTTTTCTACCAATACCTTAAAAGCAGCTTCCTCGGCGAGCTTTAACCTAGATATGAGTTCTTTTTCGTTCAAAATCTACTTATAATAGATGTTTAAACTATTCAATTCCTTCGATACTTTTTAAAATAACTTATTAGATCTACTTTTTACTTTCTCATAAGATATATCGTAGTCATCTTTTAAAGTTCCCATTTTTATATTCCAAAAAGGGAAATACAATCTGCTAATTTTCTTTTAAATTCGTATTTATTATAATAAGATGATTTTGTAATTAATATCCTTCGGAATATTATATATTTTTTAACGAAGGATATTGTAAAATGAAACATCTAATAAATAAATTAATTTATATGAAGCTTGGTAAACTTATCCTTTTCTATTTTTTTTTACCCATTTTTTTTATTTCTTGTAGTAAATCCAATCAAGCAAATAGTTCAACCAATAATGTCAATAGTAATATAAGTTATAACGACTTGTTTGTGCCGCCATCCATTACCGGCACTAGTTTTAATTTAACGTTAGATAAAGTCACTAAACAATTTAATACAGGACCTACTACAGCCACCTATGGATATAATGGCAATAGTTTCTGGGGCCCAACCTTAATTATGAATCAAGGGGATGATGTGAAAATAAATGTTACCAATAATTTGTCGGATCAAACTACTGTGCATTGGCATGGGTTTCACATTCCTGCAATAATGGATGGAGGCCCTCATCAAATTATAGATCCAAGTACAAAATGGTCGCCCAACTTTAAAGTAAAAAACAATGCAGGTACTTATTGGTACCATCCACACCTTCATATGAAAGCCTATGAGCAACTAGCAAAAGGTGCAGGTGGTTTTATTATAGTAAAGGATCCAGTAGAATCAGCTTTAGCTTTGCCTCGAACATATGGAACCGATGACATTCCATTAGTAATAACTAGTAGAAGATTCAATAGCGATAATTCTATTAATATTACAGGTGCTTATGGCGATTACGTTTTGACTAACGGCACTATGAATGCTCAAGTAACTTTACCTAAACAAGTTGTTCGATTAAGGATTTTGAATGCTGAAATTGAGAGAGGATATGATTTAGGCTTGAGCGATAATAGATCATTTAATATTATTGGGAATGATGGCGGCTTATTAAATACACCCATTACAACGAATAGAGTAAAAATTATGCCAGGAGAACGTGTTGAAATATTAGTTAATCTTAGCAATGATGCTTTAGCAAGTAGCATTGATTTAACAGCGTATAATGCTGGACAAAAATTCGGTTTCCCTGGGGGAGAACCTGCTAGTTCAGGTGAATTTGGGAGTCTATTAAATAATAAAGACTTTAATGTGTTACATATAAAAGTAGGAGCAAGCAGTGCAGCTGCTATTACAACAATACCATCTAAGCTAGCTAATAACACCTATTGGACAAACACCGATGTAACAAATAGCAGAACAATTAGTATTACTGGAGGACAAGCAGGTTCAGCCTTTACATTTGATAATAATATATATGGATTTACAAACATTAATCAAACCATTCTATTAAATGCCATTGAAAAATGGACAATTGTTAACAATAATATTTTTGGGCATTCTTTTCATTTACATGATGTGCAATTTAAAATTATAGCAAGAAGCTCTGGCGTGGTTGGTGAACATGAGTTGGGATGGAAGGATACCGTTTATGTTCCATTAGGCGAAACTGTTAGTGTCATTGCAAAGTTTGATGACTTTTCTGATGCAGTGAATCCATACATGTACCATTGTCATTTTTCAAATCACGAAGATGGTGGTATGATGGGTCAATTTTTAGTAAAATAAGGCGTATTGAAACCTAACTCATTTATTAATTTGTTATTGTGTAATATATTATTGTTCTCCTGTAATAATATGCATGAATCACTGCCAATTGAAGTTAAAAATACCGACACCTTATTATCAAAAACAGATAAAGGATGGATATATAAACAGCAGCCATTTAATGGGTTCATGATTCAAGTTGAAAAAGATGGAAGGAAGGTTTATAAGTTACCAATTATAAATGGAAGAGAGCAAGGAATAGCTGTTGGCTATTATAATTCCGGCGAAAAATTATTAGAAAGACAATTTGTTAAAGGCGAAAAGCATGGATTTTTTAAACAGTGGTGGCCGAATGGAAACCTGAGATATTTATTTAATTATAACCATGATACATATAATGGCAAACAAATTGTTTATTTCCATTTTGGAAAAATTCAAGAAGAAAAGAACTATCTTAATGGCATAGAAGAAGGAGTACAAAAAATTTGGGATTCAACTGGAAATTTAATTTCTAATTATACAGTGAAAAATAAAAAAATATATGGTGCATTATCGGCCAAGGAATGTATGCCAGTTTCGCATTAAATTATTGCTACTATTTTTTTTTGGAATCAATTTATTGAGTTGCAGTTTAGTTGCTAATAAAATTGATAGTTTACCATATTATAATTCACAAGACTTAACGCCAATTTGGAATTCAAATAATGCGCATAGAATAGCTAAATTCAATTTATTTGATCAAAGAGGCAGTGTCTATAATTCAGATTCGTTAAGTGGTAAAATTTATATAGCCAGTTTCTTTTTTACAACCTGCCCAAGCATATGCCCTAGAATGACAAAATGTTTAAAAACATTGCAGGATAGTATTGCTAATATGCAAAATGTAGAAATAGTTTCTTTCTCGGTTATGCCATGGGTAGATTCTATAAATAAATTAAAAGTTTATGGAAAAGAAAACAATATTAACCCAGTTAGATGGCATTTATTAACTGGCGAAAAATCAATGATATACTCTTTAGGAAGAGCCTCTTTTTTTGCTGATAATAATCAATTAAAAGACACAAGTACTTTTATTCATACAGATAAAATGTTTTTGATAGATATACATCAACATATAAGGGGCGTATTTAATGCTACAAATATGGATGATATTGTTAGAGTATTAAATGATATTAAGATTTTGAAAAAAGAGATTTAAATACAGCTAATCAAGGGCGCCCTCTATAAATCCTTCTGCCTATTTAAAAAAAATCGTAAAGATTCTGTCATTTGTACATCAAAGACTTTTTTAATTATCTTTATACTAAATGAAGGTTTAATAGATTTAAATGACATAAATATTCTAAAAACTAATAAATTATTTAAGTAGTATAATAATTAAACGAAGGAAAATCAACTATAAAGCATCTAAAAAGTAAAATAAATATTTTATGAATTTTAACAAAAGTGTATTCATTGTATTATTATTTAGTAATTATTTTATGGCATGTTCTAAATCTGATGGAACAAGCAGCACTACTACACCTGCTTCTACTGTGTTAGTGCCAGATGTTTATAAAAAAATATATGGTGCTACTAGCGTTACCAATGACGGCACCTATATTACTATAAAAACCAAGGATTTGCCCGACCATAAAAGCTCTTACTATCCAACAACTAATGCATTGTACGAAGCCTATAGTGGTTTAACATTTGGCGGGTTTACTTTTGTAAAAAACCCTAATTCAATCATTGAACAGGCTACAACTTTTAAAATTCCAGTCAATCCAAAACTAGACGCATCGCATGCTGCAACACCATTAGGCCCAATAGGAATTGCTATAAATGGTGTTATATTTTTTAACCAATATGCAGGTCCTAGTCAACCCCTAACTAATGAAATAGTTAGTTTCGATAAATATTATGGCCATCCACAGCAATCAGGTATGTACCATTATCATGTTGAGCCTTTACATTTAACAACTGTTAAATCAACCAAATCTGGTTTGATGGGATTTCTTTTAGATGGCTTTCCTGTTTATGGTCCTCAAGAAGAAGACGGAACAGTTGTAGTAAATACTATGTTAGATGTATACCATGGACATACCCACAAAACCATTGATTATCCGGCTGGCTCGTATCATTATCATTTTACTACAGAAGCGCCCTATTTAAATGGAAGTGGATTTTATGGCACTCCTGGTACTGTCACGCAATAATGAAGGGCTTTTTATTTTTCATTGTTTTAATTTCTTTTTGTGCATGCTCAAATCATAAAGAGCAAGCTCAGGACGAACTTGTTGTTTCTAAAAAGTATTATTCCAATAAGCAATTAATGGAGTATAGAGAATTTAGAAATGAAATGAAAAACGGCAAACAAATAGCTTATTGGGATAATGGAAAAAAACGATTTGAGTTTGTTGCAAAGAACGATGCTTACGAAGGCGAACTAATGGAATGGGATTATAATGGGAATTTGTTTCATTTAGCACATTACCAAAATGGTCAAGAAGAAGGCGTACAAAAATTATGGTACGATAATGGAAAGATTAGGGCTAATTATATTACAATAAAAGGCAGAAGGTTTGGATTATTGGGAACCAAAAATTGTAAAAATGTATCGGATAGTATTTTTATTGTTAAGTAGTATATTGCTTTTTTCTTGTAAAGAAAAAATGATGGATGCTATCGATTTGCCTTATTACAATGATCCAGATTTTAATCCAATTTTTATAAAAAATAAGTCAGCCGTTTCTGAAAAAATAAACCATAAAATAGATAGCTTTTCTTTTTTAAATCAAGATAGCATTATTGTAACCCAATCTATTTTTAAAAATAAAATTCATGTAGCGAATTTTGTTTTTACAACCTGTGGTAGTATTTGCCCAATAATGACAAGCAATTTTAAAATTGTAAGCGATAGTTTAAAAGACAATAATGATCTTGTAATGTTATCTTATTCTGTAACACCTTGGATAGACAAGCCTTCTGTTTTAAAAAAGTATATTATTAAAAACGGCATTAAGAATCCAAATTGGCATTTCTTAACAGGCGATAGAACTGCTATATATAAACTAGCAAGGCTATCTTATTTTGCCGAAGAAAATATTGGTTTTAGTAAAGACAGTAGCCAGTTCTTACATACAGAGCATGTTATTTTAGTAGATAAAACCAATAGAATAAGAGGGGTTTATAATGGCACATTAAGTTTAGAAATGCACCATTTAATTGAAGATATTAGAAGTCTTCAAAATGAAACCAACTAAGTTATTTCTGTAATAAAAATAGTAAAGGGATCTCAACACGGCTACTCCATGAACCTTCGCTATGATCTTGTCCTTGAAAATATTTACTTAGCCAATTCTTTTCAGAATAATTTTTGCTTTTCATTACTGCATCAACTTTCTTTTGAATTGGTGGATATTGTTCGTCTAATGTTTTATCTCCGCAATCAAAATATATTTTATGCTTTTTTGGATCTGGTAATTTGTTGTTTAAGTAATTGATAAATGCATTTGGGAAAGGATTATTTTCTATAGCAAAAATACCTGGCCAATGAGTTGACATACACATGGCACCTCCAAAAATAGTAGGGTACTCACAAATAGCATAGATAGAAATTAAGCCACCCATACTACTGCCACCAATAAAAGTATTAGCCCTATTTCTTTTTGTTTTAAACTTTTTATCTATGATTGGCTTAAGTTCTTCTACAATAAATTTTAAGTAGTTATCGGAATTAATTTTAAAGCCATTAAAAACCGATGCAGTACTATTTCTTGTTGCTTCGTTTACATATTTCTTTTCATTCTCATTTAATTCATCGAATGGCTTTTGAGGAAAATATTCAGAGTGCCTTTTTTTATCGCCATTCCAAATACCAACTACAATTACATCTTTAATTTTATTTTCATTTTTTAAATGAGTTATTTTTTTATCTATTTCCCATGCTTTTTTATTCCAAGTAGTAGTTGGATCAAACATCATTTGACCATCTTGCATGTATAGAACAGCATATGTATGCTTGTTGTTATAGTCTTCAGGCAACCAAATATCAATATTTCTAGTACCAATATAAGTAGAATTTAAATTTTCAATTCTTACAATTTTTCCTTTTTCAACTTTTTGCAAAGGCTGCGCAATGGATGTAATAGTTATTAATAGGGTACAGATATATATATTAAAGTATTTCATATTTTTCGTTTATAATTTAAAGGTCTTTGAATTTATCGCCTTAAAATTTTCTCCATTTTTTTTCCTTTAGCTAATTCGTCAACCAATTTATCTAAGTATCTAACTTGTTTCTTTCATTTTAATTACTTTAACGTTCTTTCTGTTTTAGTCCATTTAATTGAAGGAAAGTTATTTGTGATTTGAGCAGTTGTTCTAACTTTATTTAATCATCCTTCGGTAAAAAGTTTTTCAGATATGCTATTCCGTTCTGGAAATTCATTCTCTTCTTTTTATCAGCATCTTTTACAATGTTTATTAAGCGTAACTTTTATGACTGCTCAAGAAAATCGACTATTATTTTAAGTACTGATTCATACCCGAACTATTTAAATTCTTTTTTAATTAATATTACGGCTTTGTTTGCATAGAAATTTAAAGAGTCAATATCAGCCAGATATCCGCGGTAAATATTCTTCCAATTTAATGTAATATATTTCACCCTTTTAGTAGCGGCTTTATCTGGTGCTTTTATTCCAATTGTTTCTGGTATTTTTTCAAACTCAACTACTGCTACTTTATCGTAAAAAGACTCCTCGGTCATATATTCCATTTCATTTTTTAACCTCATTCTATAAATAGCCGACTCCTCTTCAACGGCTTTATAGTCTAACAGAAAGAAATTATATTTTGAAATACACAAAGCTAATTCAGCATTTTTATCATCTCTAAAATATCCTTTTGAATCTGCATCGTTTCTGCTTTTATCATTTGGGTTAAAATTCCAATATCCAAGATGGTTACATAATAGTCGATAATAAGTTGCAGTATTAATTGTTTTTGGATCAGAGCCTAAAGTATTAATTAAACTATCACAAGTTTTAAATTTCACTACATAATCTTGTTTATGAAACTCTAACTGATTTAAGTCTCTTTGTAAATCCAAGGAAACTATCTTCATTAATTCATTCTTCTTTTCATTTTCAGCTAAGTGTTCTCTTATATTTTCTGCAAAGAAGCCAAGGGTTACAGCAGTAAAAAGCATTACAAATTCAATTATGTATTCAGACCATTTCTTTTTTTGAGTCGGGTGATGTGGGTGATGAACTTCCATTTTATTTTAATATTGTTTGAGTTTTTTATTAGTACAAGCTGTATTAATTTTCAAGAACAGGCAACTTCAAAACTAATTAAATAATCTTTTCCTAATATCATATCTCCATCATATTTTCCTGAATAAACCAAGGTGTTTTAAGGTTAAGGTAGATTCTTCCAAATACAATTTGAAGGAGAGCGTTAATGAGATAAATAGTAGTTAATCATGAACTTCATATTATCTAAAATCCTTTTCTATTTTAACTGCTTTAAAAATAGGTTGCGGTACTCAACCTTCATAAATGGCATTACATGTACTTGTAAACCTAATAATCCCGACATTTTTCGTTTAACAAGATCTTCATCAGTTACATCACTCATTAATACACCATTTATAAAATGCTGCATATGATTGTCGTTTACTATTATATGAATTTCATTCCAATCACCTACTTTGATTTTTCTTTTTAAAGAATCTGAAGTTCCCAATGTGCCTATTATGGTTGGCTTTTGACTTGTTTTTAGTACTGCAATCTCACCACGCATTCCCAAAAATCCACGACCACGTTCTTCATAATTTTGTCCTGTATATACATTGTTGCCGTCTATATCGGCTTGATATCCTTTTAATGCATATTTAATGTCTGGCAATTCTTCGCTCCTATAATTTACGCCACTATTTCCTTCTGGGCTTATGCGATATTCTGCTTTAAATTCAAAATTTGCAGGAAGACCTCCTCTCCAAATTAAAAAAGTATTGGTTTTAATACGTGTCAACGGTGTTACTTCACCTACAAAAGTTTGGTCCTTTACTTTCCAAAATGTGGTATCAGCGTCCCAGCCAGCCATGGTCTTGCCATCAAAAATTTGAACGAAGCCATCTTTTTTTTGTGCTTGAATTGTTAGGGTAGTAATTACTAGTAATAAAGCAATAACAAAGCGGAACTGTATTTTTTGATTCATCTAATTTTTAATTAATTTTTATCTACAAAATATTTATTTACAACACACCGCAATCTTTCCAACTGCGTGAAGCGGCTGATGCTGCTACTGCATCACAAACTTTTTGTGTATCTAATGCTTCCCTAAAAGTTGGCGAACAAGGTTCTCCTGTTTCAATGCTTTTTAAAAAGTCTGCCGCTTGATGTACAAAAGAATGTTCATATCCAATACTCAATCCTGGTACCCACCACTTATCCATATAAGGATGTTCCCCATCAGTGATATGAATTGTTCTCCATCCTTTTAAACCAGAAGCGTCGGCATTATCATAAAACTCAAGTTTATTTAAATCATGTAAATCCCAACGAATAGAAGCATCTGCTCCATTAATTTCAAAAGTATACAAGGCTTTGTGACCACGAGCGTATCGAGTTGATTCAAATAAACCTAAAGAGCCATTATTAAAGTGGCATATAAAGGAACAAGCATCATCAATTTTTACATCAGTCATTTTTCCTGTAAGTTGGTGCATGCGTTCTTTAACAAAAGTTTCGGTCATGGCAGATACATCTTTTATACCGCCGTTTAACCACATGGCTGTATCAATACAATGTGAAAGTAAATCACCCAACACACCCGATCCAGCAACCGCTGCATCCATGCGCCAAAGACCTTCGCCTCCTTGTGGTAAATTTTCATTGATGGTCCAATCTTGTAAAAAATTAGCACGATAGTGAAATATTTTTCCCAATTTTCCGGAATCAATAATTTGCTTTGCTAAAGTCACTGCTGGCAAGCGACGATAATTATACCATACTGTATTTTTTACACCTGCTTTTTCAATAGCATCTACCATGCTTTGTGATTCTGCTAAATCACGCGCTAAAGGCTTTTCACACAAAATCATTTTTCCTGCTGCTGCAGCGGCAATAGCAATTTCGGCATGCGTATCATTGGGCGTACAAATATCTACAGCATCAATATCGGCTCGTGCAATTAATTTTCTCCAATCGGTTTCAAAACTTTCATATCCCCATTGCTCGGCAAAAGCTTTTGCTTTTATTTCATTTCTAAAGCAAACTGCTTTTAGTACTGGTGTGTAAGCTAGCTCAGGAAAAAAGTTAGGTACGCGACGATAACCATTAGAATGGGTACGACCCATAAAACCGCCCCCAATTAAACCAATGTTGAGTATTTTTTTTGTTGACATATTTTTATAAATTAACGATTGAGTATTCAATTTTTATTCTGCTTCGTACCAGCCATGTTGGTCACGCACTTTTATCATAGAAGATAAAATATCATTCCATGTTTTTTGCTTGGTCATCACTTCGTTTGGAAACATACAGCCATCCCAACAAATATGTTTGAACGCTTTTGTAAGTGCGCCGTCTTCATTACGTAACCAAAAGCCAGCGTGCTTGGCAATATCTAATTTACCATTAGGATCTGATGCTTGGCAATGACGGCCTGTTTTATCATGCGCACCTGTTCCATGCACCGTGCCATCGTTTTGAGCCACATGAAAATCAAGGGTCCAAGGACGTAAAGCATGTGTTAGTTTTTTCAATCCTTCATCCAAGGCCGCTTGATCGTTCCAATCAAAGTTTTCGGGTAATATGCGATCCTGTGGGCTATTGTATCCTAATAAATATAAAAGTGTGTGGGCCATGTCTGCTTGAAATCCAATATTAGGTCGATTCACCGCTTCTAATGTGTCTATCATAGCAGTCCAGCTATGCATACCACCCCAACAAATTTCACCTTCGGCTGCTAATTTTTCGCCATAATCAGCTGCTATATCACAAGCTTCTCTAAAAGTTTCGGCAATTAATTTTGTATTGTTGATAGGGTCTGCACTCCAAGCTTCTGGCTTACTCGCTGAATCAATTCGAATGATTCCACTAGGTCGTACACCATACTCTTTTAGTTTTTGTCCAAAGCGACATGACCTTCTTACCATATCTACAAATACAGCTCGATCTTCTTTGGATCCCATTGCGGGTCCGCCCCAAATAGGTGCTACAAGGCTGCCAATATTTAAATGTAGTTTGCTTACTTTTTCGGCTAGTCTTTTAATGCCGTCGTCTGATTCGTCAATATTAAAATGGGGCTCAAAAAGTCCAAGGTCAATGCCATCAAATTTTACACCATCTACTTCGGCGTTCACTGTTAGGTCTAATAAAGTGTCTAGCCCAATGGGTGGTTCAGAATCAGGGCCTTTTCCTACAATACCCGGCCATGTTGCGTTGTGTAATTTTGGATAATTGTTTTTCATATGGTTTCATTTAATTGTTTTTTAATAAAAGCTAATCCGTTGGTAGCAATATCCCAAGGTAAAGAATATTCTCTCCAAACATTAATAGCGTTGGCAAAATCAGGATCGTTGCGAGAAAATGCTTCAATGGTCAACCATCCGTTGTAATTAATTTCTTTGAGTGTAGAAAAAGTTTCATTCCATTGCACATGTCCATCTCCAGGAGTACCACGATCGTTTTCGCTAATATGTACATGCGCAAGTATGGGTGCAATATTTTTTATTGCCGTATGATTATTTTTCTCCTCAATGTTAGCATGGTGTGTGTCATACATTCCTTTTACGTTTGTATGATTGGCCATGGTTACTAATTTTTTTAATTGATTGGTAGTATTACATAAATAACATTCAAAGCGATTGAGTGCTTCCAATGCCAAAGTAATATTTGCTTGAGCAGCATATTCACCAGCAGCGTTGAGTAGTTCGGCACAATATGCGTATTCTATTTCTTGCGGTGGTTGTTTAGAAAAAACACCATG
>JBAXPJ010000052.1:0-19745 GCA_037132335.1 Sediminibacterium sp.
AAACATAAAAGAAGTATTAAATAGAGGTAAATATGATTAATTGACTGATTGAGCTAATGAATCAGATACATGTAAATACTACTACAAAGGTTAATATTTGGTTACAGAAATGAAGAATATAAATTAAGCAATAATAGTTTGGTATTATTACATTCAAAACAGAAAATTTATGAGATATCTAATTTTAATTACTTGCTTTTATATAGGAATGAACAGCACCAATGCTCAAGGCTTAAAAAGCTTAATTAAAAAAGCAACATCCATAGATAGTAATATTCAGCAAGTTACAAAAGGATCAAATTTATTACAACAAGATGATATAGCTGCTGGTTTAAAAGAAGCCTTACAAATTGGAACGGAGAAAAGCGTTAAAAACTTATCTAGCTTAGATGGCTTTTTTGGAAATGCAGCATTAAAAATATTAATGCCTCCTGAAGCAGAAAAGATAGAAACTTCATTAAGGAAAATTGGGTTAAACAAACAAATAGACGAAGCCATATTGTCGATGAATAGGGCTGCAGAAGACGCATGTAAATCAGCGGTGCCTGTTTTTGTTGATGCAATTAAACATATTTCATTTGATGATGCTATTGGCATATTAAAGGGCAATGATGATGCGGCTACTTCGTACCTTAAAAATAAAACGAGTATTGAATTAACTAATCAGTTCAAACCAACTATTGAAGCGTCTTTACAAAAGGTTGGTGCTACTAAAAACTGGAATTCAATTATTACACAGTATAATCGATTTACAATTAAAAAAATCAATCCAGATTTAACTGCTTATGTAACAGAAAGAGCCTTAATGGGTATTTTTAGTCAAATTGCATTAGAAGAAAAAAATATTAGAAAAGACCCTTTGTCGAGGTCTACTAATTTATTAAAGAAGGTTTTTGGCAATAACTCAAGCAAATAATAGTACCTGATTTAAAATATAAAAATCAATTAAACAATACTAACAACACCTTCAAGCTTATTTGTTTTTTGAACGATACTTCTAATTTGAACATCTAATTCATTTGCACTTTGAATGAGATGATCTATTATATCTTGATTAGCAATTGTTTTATTATTATTTAGCACTTCAATTACGCCCAAAATATTTGCCAATGGGCGTCTAATTTCATGAGACTGAATAAATGCAATATCCCGCAAGGTTGTATTTTGTTGTTTTAATTTTTCTTGCACCAATACATCATCAGTAACATTTCTTGCTGTACCAATTAATTGTAACACTTTTCCAACTGGCGATTTTTTAATGATAGCATTTGCTTCTACAAATCTTATTAATCCTTTATTGGTATTAATTCTAAAAATAATGGTAACAATCCCTTTTTTGCCAGTGAATAGTTCAGAAACTATATTAAAAACCATGGACTTATCATCGGGATGAATTTGTTTTTTCCAAATTTGAAAAGGAGAATCACTGGCATTTCTACTATACCCAAATATTTCAAACATAGTAGCATCCCAAATTACTTTCTTATTCATTAAATTGATTTCCCAAATACCAATCTTAGCAGAATCTGTTGCAAGTGTAAGTCTTTGCAACATTTCGTCTTGATTGTTTTGTAATTGTTTTCGGTTTGTTATGTCATTTCCAATGCACATAAACCCTAAATAAGTACCATCATCATCATGTAATGGATTACAATCTATTTCTAAACAATATAATTGACCATTTTTATTGGTACTATTTATTTCTTCTTTAAATGATGTTTTTGTGATAATATGTTCCTGAAATTTTTTATGAATACTAGGTTCATTATTTTTTTCTTGGATTGTAAATCCCATTTGTTTACCAATTAATTCAATAGAACTGTATCCAGTTATAGTAGTTACGGCTTGATTTATCCAGATGATATTTTCGTTCGTATCAGTAATAATAACTGGATTATTGGTAGTTTCAGCAATTAATGACAATCGCTTAATCTCTAATTTACTTTTAGATAGCTCTAATTCAATATTTATCTGTGTAGTAATATCAAAAATAGAACCATCAATATAGGATTCAGAATTATTGTCATTTACAAAACGCCCTCTTTCACAAACCCATTTTACTCGTCCGTCTTTATGTTTGATTCTATATGAAATTTCGTATTGTTCTAAAGAAATAACAGCATTTGAAATAGTTGACTTTACAAGGTCTATGTCTTCTTCTAGAATTAAACGCTCGAATCCATTTATTCTATTTAGTAAAAAATGAGTAGTGGTATAACCAGTAAGTTTAAAAATTTCACTACTTATAAAAACAATTGATTTAGTGGCATCATTAATTCTTCTAAATATAGTTCCAGGTATATTTTTAATTAACGAAATATATTGAGAATGATTTAAATTAATAGAGGATATAGTATTATTTTTTGTATGTTCATCAATACTTTGCTGGTATCGATCTTTATTAGTTATATCAAACCCAACACAAACCAACGCATAAGGTTGATTAAGGTCGTTTAATAAACATTTAATTTCCCATTGCGTCCAATTATAATCATTATTTGCAATGGCTTTCCTTACAGTAATACCAACAGCTTGAGTAGGATCTTTAATACAAAACTTAGCGGCTTCATTACAAAAACTAACATCTTTATTAAAAACAGTAGCACTAAAATGATTACCAACAAGCTTCTCTGAAAGGAAATTGAAATTTTCTTGGAATAATTTATTTACATAGAGATAAGCCCCGCTCAAATCTGTAATAACTACAGAAAAGATGCGCGAATACAATAGTTGTTGCGGAAGTAGTTTATCTACTTGCAATGTATTCATTAGGGGTAAAATTTTAGAATTAATAGCAGGTATTTAATAGATTTTATACACTTTCATTCAGCCGTTGTCTGTTGAACTATGGTTAAAAATCTTATTAAAAACATCAACTCATCTAAAGTAGTTCATATCACTTGTTTTAAACATTTATTGCTTATTAATTTATATAAAATACAAACTTGTTTGTATGAAAAAAGGGCTAAAACAGCCCTTTTTAATAGTATCAATAAAATATTTTAAAACAATTAAATATCTATCGCTTCTCCATAAGCCATGGCTGTTGCTTCTTTTAAAGCTTCGCTCATTGTTGGATGCGGATGAACTGCATTTAAAATTTCGTGTGCAGTGGTTTCTAATTTTCTAGCAACTACAGCCTCAGCAATAATTTCAGTAACATTACTACCAATCATATGGCAACCTAAAAACTCGCCATATTTTGCATCATAAATAACTTTTACAAATCCTTCAGTAGCACCTGATGCACTTGCTTTTCCACTAGCCATAAAAGGAAACTTACCAATCTTTAATTCATAGCCTGCTTCTTTAGCAGCTTTTTCTGTCATACCAACGCTGGCAATTTCTGGTGTGCAATAAGTACAACCAGGAATATTACCATAATCCATTGCTTCTGGTAAATGTTGTATTTTCTTTTCGTTGTATCCAATAAATTCTGCAGTATTAATTCCTTCTTTACTAGCAACGTGCGCAAGAGCTTGACCAGGAGAACAATCGCCAATTGCATAAATACCAAGCATTGATGTTTGGTTGTATTTATCAACAACTATTTTTCCTTTTTCTGTTTTAATACCTAATTCTTCTAATCCAATATTTTCAATATTAGAAACAACACCTACTGCACTTAGTACAATATCTGCTTCTAATATAATTTCGCCGTTTTGTGTTTTTACTTTTGCTTTTACACCAGTTCCGCTAATATCAACAGATTCAACAGAAGCATTGGTCATAATATCAATGCCTTGTTTTTTATATTGTTTCTCTAATTCTTTAGAAATGTCTTCGTCTTCTACAGGAACGATTCTTGGTAAAAATTCAACAATAGTAACTTTAGTACCCATACTATTATAGAAATAAGCAAACTCAACTCCTATTGCACCACTACCAACTACAATCATAGATTTTGGTTGGGTTGGTAATACCATAGCTTCACGATAAGCAACAATTTTTTTACCATCAATTGGTAAATTTGGCAATTGTTTTGCACGTCCACCTGTTGCAATTATAATATGTTTTCCTTCTACTATTTTTTTAGAACCATCTGTAGCAGTAACTTCTACTTGACCTTTGGCTTTTATTTTACCAAAACCCATCACTACATCAATTTTATTTTTTTTCATTAAAAATTGAACGCCCTTACTCATTTTATCTGCCACGCCCCTACTTCTTTTTATCACACCAGAAAAATCGTGTTGAATATTATCTGCAGTAATACCATAGGCCTTACTATGTTTTACATAATCATATACCTGCGCACTTTTTAATAAAGCTTTTGTTGGAATACAACCCCAATTTAAACAAACACCCCCCAAACTTTCCTTTTCAATGATGGCTACTTTAAAGCCTAATTGAGATGCACGAATTGCTGCAGGATATCCTCCAGGTCCACTTCCTAAAACGATAATATCGTATGCCATAACTGGTTTATTATTGGTTGATTATTAATATCATAAAGACTTTCCATTTGCTTGAACAGCCTAAAATGGATGCAAAAATACTTGCAATTGGTCAAACTAAAAAAGAGAGTTGCTAAAATATAGTCAAAAACTACTCAAACATGATACGAATGGTTTGGTAAAACCACTTATTTTCCATGGCGGCTCTGCCTTGTTGCATTTGCTCATTAAATACCTGCAAGCCAAATAAACCAGCCATATTGCCATTTCTAAGTGCTAATTCTAAATAACCGGCAGAATTAAACCAAGCCAATTTCTCGGTCCCTGGAACATCGGTATAGTTCATACTAATTTCTTCGAAAGCTTCATTGCGTCTAAAAAATATCTTGAACTTCCTTGAATTCTTGTTGAGTTCAAACTCTTCTTTGGTAATATTAATAATCACGTTTTCGAAACTATCTATAAACAGAATTTGCCCTTCCATCCAATTAGGACCTATTGTAGGACGTAATGGATACCTTTCAACAATTGGCTTAGGCGTAGCTCCTTTAAACTTAATTGACTTGTCTGCGCTATTAATAACAATACTTTCGGCTATTAACTGTGTTAGTTCTAACAAGGTATTTTGACCTTTTACAGGAATGGCCATAATCTCTTTGGGAATTTCACCAGTTATCATGGTAAGAATGCCATTATCCGGACAAATAATTACTTGTTGTTTGTATCTAGCAACTAAAAATTGCTTGGGAGGCGTTTCGTATAAATTGATTAACACTAAATGAAAACTTCCTGGAGGGTAGTATTTAAATGCATTTCCGCATATATATGCAGCTTGCGGAAAATTGGTTTGCGACAAATAATGTGTGATATCATTAATTACAAAACTCGAATCTATAGATAGGAATTGTCCTTTAATGGCACCAACGAGATAATCCCGTTGACCAATATCAGTTGTCAGCGTTAAAATGGGCATTATATTGTATCAAACGAAGAAATAAATTATTTATTTCACCAATTGCCCGTTTTTAAAGAAAAATTTATTGACCAATTTATCGGCTAATGAAGGAAAGAAACGATTTAAAAACACGGTTCTTTTGCCTGTAAAGGTTAATACTAAGGTTCTTTTCTTTTTTTCAATGGCTTTAATGATGTGCAGGGCACATTCATTAGACGACATCATATCGGCCTCATCCATTGGAGATTCTCCTTGAGATTTGCCAAATTTATTTAAAGCTGCATTTCTAATATTAGACGTTGTAAAACCAGGACATACCCACATTACATTCGTTCCTGAATTTAAAAGTTCGGTTCTTAATGACTCTAACCAACCGTTTACAGCAAATTTAGAAGCGGAGTAACCAGATCGTCCTGGCAAACCACGATAGCCTGCAATTGACGATACACCAACGATTGTACCATTATTATTTAATACATGCGGCAATGCAAATTTTGTGCAATAAACTGTTCCCCAAAAATTGATATCCATTACTTTACGAATAGTATCTAATTCTACATCAACTACCAATGAGCGCATAGAAACGCCCGCATTATTTATTAATATATCAATCGTTCCAAAAGATTTAATGACTTCATCAATGAATTGTTTGCACTCTTGTTCTTTACTAACGTCGGCAGTATGAATTAGTAATGGTTTACCGGAATAAGTTGATTGTAGTTGATACAGTTTATCATAATTCCTTCCGCAGGTAGCCACTTTAGCCCCTAATTGAACAAAATTATCTACTAATGCTTTACCAATACCTTCAGATCCACCGGTAATTACTACTACTTTGTTTGAAAAAATTGACATATATATATGTGTATAAGTAGCAAAAGTAAGGACTAAAAATTTTAATATTCTACATTACTGTGGGTAACTACTATTAAAATAGTTAATTAAATATTTGGCTGTCTTTGAAAATCTCCTATTTTTGCACTCCCAAAGACGATACGAGATAGCTGAAAAGCTTCAAATAACGTTCGATTCGGTAGCTCAGTTGGTAGAGCAATACACTTTTAATGTATGGGTCCTGGGTCCGAGTCCCAGCCGGATCACTTCTAAAACCGTTCAGCTCTAAGTTTGAACGGTTTTTTTATGCAATTGTCTTAAGGAATTACTAAAAACAGCTGAACATTTTCATCATTTAAGGTTTCAATCTGATAAATAGAAATTGGTTAATCCCGGCAGAAATCCCGGCATTTAACAGACACACCAACAAAAATCCTTATTTTCATTGATGGATAAACAAATCACCCTGTCTGATTTAGCAAAAATGCTAAATCTCTCCACTTCTACCATTAGTAGGTGCTTACGAAATGCGCCTGATGTAAATCCTGTAACCAAAAAAAAGGTATTAGAACTTGCTAGTGAATTAAACTACGAGCCAAATAAATTAGCGTTATCGTTATTAAACAAACAAACAAATATTATTGGGGTAATTGTTGCAAATCTCGATTATGTATTAGCAACCATGGTAAAAGGAATTGACGAAGTGGCTTTAGAAGCTGGTTACACGGTAATGGTTTGTCAGAGTAATGAAAGTTATGGTAGAGAATTAGTTAACACCAGTAGACTTTTAGACAGTTTGGTGGATGGCTTTATAGTTTCTGTATCGAGTGAAACAAAAATGTTCGATCACTTAAAAAAAATACAAACAAAAAATAAGCCATTGGTTTTATTCGATCGATTAGCAGCTGGTTTAATTGCACCAAAAGTAAGACTCGATAATATTGCAGGTGGCAGACTAGCCACACAACACTTAATTGATCAAGGTTATAAAAAAATTGCAGTTTTGGCAGGGCAAGAAAATTTAGACATTAGTAATAAAAGATTAGATGGTTATTTAGAAACTTTAAAGAAAAATAAAATAAAATTCGATAAAGATTTAATTGTTCACTGCGATTTTAATCAAGACTATGCCTATCAGGCTACTAAGGAATTACTTAGTATGAAAAAAAAGCCAGATGCCATATTTACCATCACCGATCGTATGGCTATTGGTGCCATGTTAGCCATTAAAGAAAAGGGGCTTTCAATGCCTGATGATATTGGATTGATTGGCTTCAACAATGAACCAATTACAAAATTAGTTACACCTTCCATTTCAAGCATTGAACAACCTGCATTTGAACTAGGCAAAGTTGCTGCCAAATTATTGATAGAGGTAATGAATAATGAGGCAAATTTAAATGATAGAGAAATTGTTTTAGAACCCAAGATTTTTGTGAGAGAATCGAGTAATAGAAGGCATATATAAATATTAGATATCTTTAAATTGAATTAATTCCAT
The DNA here is from genome assembly GCA_037132335.1 of Sediminibacterium sp. Taxonomy (GTDB): domain Bacteria; phylum Bacteroidota; class Bacteroidia; order Chitinophagales; family Chitinophagaceae; genus Sediminibacterium. Next base: position 7,688 of record JBAXPJ010000052.1, read on the forward strand.
TATATGAATAAATTAATACTTTTAATTCTTATTGCATTCCAATCAATCACATCTTTTGGGCAACTAAAGAAACCCAATATTATTGTTATTATATCCGACGATCATACCCAACAAGCCATTAGTGCTTATGGTAGTCGTTTAATGCAAACACCCAATATTGATAGAATTGCCAATGAAGGCGCTTTGTTTAATAATAGCTTTGTTACTAATTCAATATGTGCACCAAGTAGAGCAGTGTTCTTAACAGGTAAATACAGCCATTTAAATGGATTAAGAGATAATTCTCCAAAAAGAAATTTTAATGGCAGCCAACAACAAGTGCAAAAATTATTACATGAACAACAATACCAAACTGCTTGGATAGGAAAATGGCATTTGCAATCGTATCCACAAGGTTTTGATTTTTGGAAAGTATTACCGGAACAAGGAAATTACTACCAACCAGATTTTGTTACCATGAATCACGACACAGTAAGAACCACTGGCTATGTAACAAATGTTATCAGCGATTTTTCTATTGACTGGTTAAATAAACGTGATACTAGTACCCCATTCTTTTTGGTTATTGGCGAAAAAGCAACGCATAGAAATTGGATGCCAGCAATTGAAGACCTTGGATCATTCGACAATCAAACATTTCCTATGCCCGATAATTTTTGGGATGATTATACCAATAGAACTGCAGCGTCTTTGCAAGACATGACGGTTAATAAAACCATGGTAATAAAAGATGATTTAAAAATTGGTGCGGATTATAATTTAAAAGGAATGTTTGGACGTTTGTCTGCTTCTGAAAAAAAAGCTTATGAAAAATATTACGCTACAATTGCAAAAGAATATGCACAAATAAAAAATGACAGTATTGCACTTATTAAATGGAAATACCAACGCTATATAAAAGACTATTTATCAACTGCCAAATCTTTAGACAGAAATATAGGACGTATTTTAAACTATTTAGATTCTACTAAATTAGATAAAAACACCATTGTTATTTACACTTCCGATCAAGGTTTTTATATGGGTGAACACGGCTGGTTCGACAAAAGATTCATGTACGAAGAAAGTTTGAGAACCCCTTTGGTCATGCGTTATCCTGGAGTAATTAAACCAGGTACAAAAATCAATGAAATGGTTATTAATATTGATTTAGCTCCATCTTTATTAGGATTCGCCAACAGTCCTATTCCTACTGATATACAAGGAAAAAACATTAAAACTTTATTTGAGAAAAAGCCATTAATAAAACCTTGGCGTAAATCTATTTATTATCATTATTACGAATACCCACAGCCACACCAAGTTGCACCACATTTTGGTATAAGAACCGAAAAATACAAACTCATTCGATTCTATGGGCCGCATAACGATTGGGAATTATTCGACTTAACGAACGATAAAACTGAAATGCATAATTTAATATCGAATAAAAAATATCAATCAATTGTTCTTCAACTAAAAAAAGAATTGAAAGATTTAATTATTCAATTTAAAGACACCGAAGCATTAACTATTTTAGAAAGCCAACAATAATTTTTAATAATTATCTGTTAACGCAAAAACAGGTTTTCGATACATCCAATTTCCTCCAGTGAAATCTGGAAACTCAACTGTTTGACAACCTAAATCAATTGATTTTTCACTTAGTGGAGAAATGGCACTCCAAGTAGCGGCATCATATACATCTAATGGCGTTGGCGTTTTATGCTTTATACTTTCAACTAATGCATGTATTACAAAAAAATCCATTCCACCATGCCCTGCACCAGCTGTGTCTTTACTCCAACGTTGCCATAATGGATGGTCATATTTATCTAACCATTGTTTGGCATCTTCCCACTGATCGGGTTTGGCAGATTTGTCTTGAATATAGATACTCTTATTAACATCCATCCATAAGCCTTCAGTACCTTGAACCCTAAAACCTAAAGAATAAGGACGAGGCAAATTGGTATCGTGTTGTAACAAAATAGTTTCACCATTTACACAATTAATAGAAGTAGTAACAACATCACCTAACTTAAAATTCACTTTTGCATTAGGATGATTCTCACCTCCATTCTTTACAACATAATTGTGTAATCCTCTGTTTTTTGAAGAGAAGGAGCACAATGATGTGAAACGATTTCCACGATTAATATTAATATAATTTGCAATTGGCCCTACCCCATGCGTTGGATACAAATCTCCATTTCTATGAACAGAATGTTCTGTTCTCCAATGTGCTTCAGAATAGCCTTTTTCGCCAAATTCAACTCCTTTTTCAACTTCACTACCACCATTGAATTTAACATCACGTAAATCGTGCTGATAGCCTCCTTGTAAATGAATCAATTCACCAAACACCCCTTGACGTACCATGTTTAAAACCGCCATCACATCTCGTCGATAACAAACATTTTCAAGCATCATTACATTGGCCTTGTGTTTTTCTGCAGCTCTCACTACTTCCCAATGGTCTTCTAAACTAATTCCAATAATCACTTCAGAACCTACATATTTAATACCAGCATCTAAACTACCAATAATCATTTCTTTATGCCATTCCCATGGAGTAGCAATGACTATTCCATCTAATTTGTTTTTATCAAGCATTGTTTTCCAAGCATAATTATCTCCTGTAAAAATTTCAGGCATTTTTTTACCACTCTTGGTAGCAATTCTTTTAGCAGAATTCAATGTTTTACTATCTATATCGCAAATACAAACTACTTCAACATCTTCTCTACTTAATAATAAATTTAAGTGCCCTAAGCCCCTTGCACCTACTCCTATTAAACCCATTTTTACTTTTGCATCAGCTTTAGCTGCAAATAATTCTTTTGTAGGAACAAATGCTACTGAAGCAGCAGCAAGGCTTGCATTACGGATAAAATCTTTTCTTAGCATAGTATTTATTTTAATTGCTTTTTGAATCAAATTTTGGTTTAATAAATTCCCATTCTTGTATATGAGCTTGTTGGTGTTCTTTTTTTACAATTAATTCGAATTGTTTAATTAGGTCTGGATATTTATCTGAAATATCTGTTGTTTCATTTCTATCCGTTTGTAAATTAAACAATTGCCATTTTTTTTCAGGATGTTTTTTCACGTCTAATTTAACGCCTTTCCAGTTACCCATTCTAATAGCTAATTGACCGCCATTTTCGGGGTATTCAAAATAAATATAAGGATGTTTTTGTTGGTCTTTTGTTCTACCCATCAACTCAGGTAAAAAAGAGATACCATCAGTTGCATTTGTTTTTTGATGTAATAGTTCTGCAAGTGTAGCCATTAAATCAAATTGAACGGATGGATGAGCACTTGTTGTTCCTTTGGTAATTTTACCAGGCCAACGAGCTATAAAAGGCTCTCTAATTCCCCCTTCATACAAATCCATTTTCTGCCCTCTCAATCCACCATTGCTATTAAAAAATTGACGATTAACCCCACCATTAAAAGTGGCACCATTATCACTCGAAAATAGAATCAATGTATTTTCATCTAAACCAAGTGCTTTAATTTTTTCAAGTATCAATCCAACTTGTGCGTCTAAAAAACTAATCATAGCAGCATAAGTAGACAATGGATACAAGGTAGATGCATAGCCATTTTGGCCATAGTATGGACGCTCATTAAATTGTCCAATATACTTTTTCACCCATTCATTTGGGGCTTGTAAAGACAAGTGTGGCAATGTATATGGCAAGTATAAAAAGAATGGTTTGCTTTTGTTTTTTTCAATAAATGCTAGTGCTTTTTCGGTCAATTTAGCTGGGGCATATTCTTTGCCTTTATAATAATTAAAATCAGCGATAGTAGCTTTAGTAGAATCTAGTTGCTTGTGTACATTAATTACCGGATTTTGTAAAGTATCCCAATGGTCATTCTCCCATAAATGGGTTGGATAATAATTATGTGCTTGTTTTTGGTCGAGGTATCCGTAGAAATAGTCAAATCCTTGCTTAATTGGAGAACCAGTTGAATTGGCCATTCCCAATCCCCATTTGCCAATTGCAGCTGTTTTATATCCTGCCTGTTGCATCATTTTACCTACTGTAAAAATCCCTTCTGGCAAAGGCATTTGGCCTCCTTCTAAACTATCAGCAAAACCTCCTAATTCGTAGTTTCCATGTATATAAGTATGTCCACCATGTTTTCCTGTTAGCAACATACAACGTGCAGGTGCACAAACTGGCGCGCTCGAATAATGATCGGTAAATCGCATGCCTTCTGCAGACATTCTGTCTAAATTAGGCGTCTTTATTTTTGTTTGTCCATAAGCCCCTAGTTCCCCATATCCCATATCATCGGCATAGATATAAATGATATTGGGTTTTGATTGCGCAAAACAATTGAACGAAACAATAATAGAAATAGTAATAAAAATAAATTTCATATACAGTAGCAATTATTAAATCTAATTAAAAATATAATATAAAAACTACGCAATCGTTTGCATAAATATTTAAAAAACATTCAATATTCAACTAATCTCTGAAACTTAAGAAAATCAATCCTATTGAATTACAGAAATAGCTTTTTTAACTGCTAAATCAAATTGATTAGACACTTCAAAATATCCTTCCACTCTCCAAATTTGTCGGGCCATTAATATTTGTAGCCTTTGTTGAATTTGCGATGCTTCTACTGCAGAAAAATTATCAAGTTTTAAACTATCATGCGATGCAGCAAAACTGCGTAAAGCATCTAATTCCTTAATTCCTGGTGCAAATCCTTTCAATAAATTTGAAGCCGTTATAATAGTATTAAATTGCGCTCTATTTTGTAAATAATATTGGTATACAAAATTGTTTAGGGTATTTCTGTAATACAATTTCATTAATGCATTACTAATTTGCGTTGTATCAATTGGTACAAAAATATCGGGTGTAATACCACCACCTCCATAAACAATATGCCCTGCCGGAGTTTTATATGCTTTCCCTTTTGGAATTACAGTATCAGCTTTTTGCATTGAACCATGCTGATAGCGCGTAAGTAATTCTTCGTCGTACTCTAATTTATTTTTCCCATAAGGCTTTTGAATATTTCGTCCTAAAGGGCTAAAATATCTTGCAACAGTTAATCGCACTGCACTTCCATCAGATAGTTGAAACTGTTGTTGCACAAGACCTTTACCAAATGTTCTTCTACCAATAATAGTTGCTCTATCCCAGTCTTGTAATGCGCCACTTAATACTTCACTAGCAGATGCAGAAGTTTCATCTACCAAAACCACTAATTTTCCTGTTTCAAAAATGCCCTCTTTTTTACATCTGAAATCAAATCTTGGAATATGGTCTCCTTCTGTGTAAACAATTAATTTATCGTCACTTAAAAACTCATCAGCAATAGCAGTTGCCTCTTTCATTAATCCACCACCATTCCCTCTTAAATCAAGTATTAATTGCTTCATTCCTGATTTTTGCAACTGCTCCATACTTCGCATAAATTCTTCGAATGTGCGATCTGCAAAACGATTGATTCTAAGGAAACCAATGGTTGGAGTTATCATATAAGCAACATCAATTGAAGGAACAGGTATTACACCTCTTTCAATTATTTTATCAATCATTTTTCCATCACGCAATAAACTTATTTTCACTTTTGTTCCAACTATACCGCGTAATAATTGACGAATTTTATCGGATTGTATTTTTTTCCCAGCCAATAAAATAGTATCTGATACTCGTATAAATTTGTCACCTACTTGAATACCCACTTTTTCTGAAGGACCATCTTTTATAACACTCATAACATTTACAGTGTCATTAAAAATTTGAAATTCTACCCCAATTCCTTGAAAATTACCCATGAGTTGTTCATTGGTTTCTTTTAAATCTTTTTCAGGAATTAATACAGAATGAGGATCTAAATGGGTTAATAATTCATTTACTGCTAATTGATTAATACTATCTGATGCAACTTTATCTACATACTTTCCTTTAATTAAATCAACTACTTCTTGCAAGGATGTTTTTCTTGACAAACTAAAAAAACTGTTTCCTGCAGTACGTTCTTTTATTTGATAGCCTATTAACATTCCTAAAACCATGATAATTGAAAACAACACCGGCAACCAAATTTGTAACTTTTTATTTTCCATAAAAATGCTTCTTTGTAACTTGAAATTGAAATGCGAATATCAGAATTAATGTGCTAAACATAGATAAAGGTTTGATGTTTGGTACTTATGGTTTAAGTTGCAGAATGTTTTAATAGCAAATCTTACTGGTCCCCACACGGAGGATGCGCATAAATAGTTAATATGTCAGTTAAATTGATTGCAGACAGTGGAGCTACCAAATGTGAATGGTGCTTAATTACAAATGGTAAGAAAAAAACAATCCTCACTCAAGGCATTAGCCCCTATTTCCTTGACGAAGCACAAATCACAACTATATTAAATAAATCTTTAATTCCAAAACTCAAGGAAGTTGTAATTGAAGAAGTATTTTTCTATGGCACAGGATTAAGCAATGCCAATAATGCTTTGATTGTAAAAAAAGCCCTTAAATCATTATTTAAGAAAGCTAAAATTCAAATTGAAACAGACTTAACTGCAGCAGCAAGAGCACTTTGTGGAAAAAAGAAAGGGATTGCCTGTATTTTAGGAACTGGCTCAAATTCTTGTTATTATGATGGCAAAAAAATGCAAAAAAACAGTCCTGGCATTGGATATATATTAGGAGACGAAGGAAGCGGCGCCTATTTGGGCAAGAAAGTCATACAACATTTCTTATACAATACATTCGATGAAGAAATCATGGCTCGTTTTGAAAAACAGTTTAAAACTACACCAGTAGAAATATTAGAAACTGTTTATAAACAACCCTTAGCAAATCGTTACTTGGCTTCATTTGCCATTTTTTTGGCTGAAAATCGCGGACATTATATGATTGAAAATATCATAGAAGATGGCTTGAATGATTTCTTTTTTACCCATATTTATAAATACAAGGAAAGCTGGACTTATCCTATCAACTTTATAGGAAGTATTGCATTTGGTTTCAAAGATGTTTTGCAAGACCTTTGTAAAACCTATGAATTGGAATTGGGACGCGTTTTAAAAACCCCAATGAAAGGGTTAATTGAATATCATAGTTAATTAGACGACATGCAAGATTTTATTAAAGTAACCGAGCAAACATCTATATACAATCACTTGGAAAAGATGTCGATACACGACTTACTTGTTAATATTAATAAAGAAGATAAAACAGTTCCAGAAGCAGTAGCATTGGCTATTCCGCAAATTGAAAAACTAAGCGCTGCAATTAGCGATAAAATGTTAGCTGGTGGTCGTTTATTTTATATTGGTGCTGGCACTAGTGGTCGTTTAGGAATTGTTGATGCCAGTGAATGTCCGCCAACATTTGGCGTACCGTACGGCTTGGTGATTGGGCTGATTGCAGGAGGAGAAAAAGCAATTACTCAAGCAGTTGAATTTGCCGAAGACAGTGCAGAAGGCGGATGGGCAGACCTTGAAAAGCATTTTATAAGCGATGAAGATGTGGTAGTTGGATTAGCCGCAAGTGGCACTACACCCTATGTTATAGGTGCATTAAAAGAGTGTAGAAAAAGAGGTATCATAACCGGCAGTATCAGTTGTAACCCCAATTCACCCGTATCAGCAGAAGCAGACTTTCCAGTTGAAGTGGTGGTAGGTCCTGAATTTATTACTGGAAGTACTAGAATGAAAAGTGGAACAGCACAAAAACTAGTACTCAATATGATTTCTACTTCCATTATGATTCAACTTGGCAGGGTTGAAGACAATAAAATGGTAAACATGCAATTAAGCAATGTGAAATTGGTAGATAGAGGCGTTAAAATGCTGATGGAATCATTAAAAATTACAGATTACGAAACTGCAAAAGACCTTTTATTAAAACATGGAAGCGTTAAAAAAGCAGTTGAAGCAACTCATCCTTAGCAGCAGATGCACGATATAGAACCTTTTTACAATTGGCGCCATATTTATGTGGCAGAAGAAGATAGTCTTTCACCCTTCTTTGGTAGAACTTATAGCGAATTTGAATTTTCTCAAACGGTTTACAACTATTACATACACCCACAATGGGATGATTTTGGCAGTAGAACCTTGTATTTAAAAATCCTTTTTGTAGACCACGAACAGCATTTTGCCATCATAGAATTATTGGGTGAATGGAACGATGCCATTGAAAATGATATCATGGAACTCAAACGTGAAATCATTGATGTATTATACAAACAAAAAATATTCAAATTCATATTAATTGCCGAAAACGTTCTCAATTTCCATAGTAGCGACAAAGAATACTACCAAGAATGGTTTGAAGAAACCAGCGAAGAAAATGGCTGGATAGTAGCGTTAAATATGCCAGCTGCAACGCAACAAGATTTTAGAAAAAAGAAATTACAGTATTATATTGAACTGATGGAAATACCAGATTGGCGTATTTATCATCCGGTTCATTTGTTCCAAAAAATAGATGAACAATTGATGAAGCGACTCGATAACTAAAAGTCATTATCTTTACGCTACAAATAAGCATTTATGTCATTACCAGTTAATAATAAGAACAGCGGCAAGCCGGGAAGTAAAAACCCTAAACTTGGCGGTCAAGGTTCAAAATTCATTGCAAAGCCAGGCGCTAAAGCAGTAGGAACTACCAAAAAACCAATTAAAACTGGTGGATCTAGAGGTAGTTAATTAGTAAATTAATACACCAAATCTTCGTAAGCGGCTTGTAATTCATTATATGCATGTTGGTCTTTGGCCAATTTTGCAGCCGCCATACCTTTCTCATACCAGTCTATTGCTAATTTTGTTTGTTCTAATTTCTCTAGCAATTTGGCTAAATGATAGTACGATCCAATATAAGTAGGATCTGCGTTTAAAATAGCTTCAAACAAATCTCTAGCAGCCAGGTCCTCCCCTGTTTTTATATATTCTAACGCTAGTGCATGTTGTAAAAAATTATCGGTAGGATTATCTTTTAAAAACTCCTTAATTTTTTCAATTCTGTCCATATTTCAAAGTTACTAGAAGCTGCTGAAACTATTGTAAAGGCTAATAGATATTATAATAACAAAGTTTTAAATATTTTATGAGATAAATACTTCTCAATGCCTTTGTAGGTTGAAATTCATTTGTATATTTGCGAATAGTTGTTTATGCAACTATTTATCTATTTAGCCAAAATGTTCCGTTATGAAAATACTTGTATGTATTAATAAAGCTCCAGATACTACCTCAAAAATTGCCTTTAAAAACAACAATACCACATTCGATGATGCAGGCGTTCAATGGATCATCAATCCATACGACGAATGGTATTCATTGGTTAGAGCCATTGAATTAAAAGAAAAAGACCCATCCATAATTATTCATTTGGTTACAGTAGGTTCAGCAGATTGTGATCCTATTATTCGTAAAGCATTTGCACTTGGTGGAGATGAAGGATTTAGAATTAATGTAGATAGTACCGATAGTTCTTTTATTGCTGCACAAATAGCCGATTTAGCCATTAAAAACCAATATGATATAATTTTCACAGGCAAAGAATCCATTGATTATAACAGCTCAGCTATTGGTGGTGTTATTGCCGAATTAATTGATGCACCATATATTTCCCTTGCAACTCTATTTGAACTCAATGGTAATACTGCAACAATTACACGTGAAATTGAAGGAGGAGAAGAAGTTGCAGAAGTTAGTCTTCCATTGGTTGTTAGTTGCCAAAAAGGAATGGCAGAACAAAGAATTCCCAATATGCGAGGAATAATGGCTGCTCGCACAAAACCATTGAATGTAATTGAGCCAATTGCGCAAGAAAGTTATACTAGCATTATCAACTTCGAATTACCTCCTGCAAAAGCAGGTGTTAAACTTGTTGCGGCAGATAATGTAGCCGAATTAATTAGACTATTACACGAAGAAGCAAAAGCATTTTAACCATTAAATCAATCAACTAATGTCAGTATTAATATTTATAGAACATTCAGAAGGACTAATAAAAAAATCAGCTCACGAAGTACTTACTTATGGAGCAAAATTAGCCGCACAATTGGGTACTACTGCAGAAGGTTTGGTGCTTGGTACAGTTAGCGAAAATCTAACAACACTAGGAAAATATGGTGTTACCAAAATCAATCAAATAAATAATGAATCATTAAATACAATTGATTCAAAACTATACGCAGCAACTATTGCAGAGGCTGTTACTTTAACAGGTGCATCGGTTGTTATTTTTTCTCACACACCAACTGGAAAATCAATCGCGGCAAGGGTTTCCGCAAAATTAAAAGCAGGATTGGTTTCAGGTGCAGCCGCATTGCCAGACACTTCAAATGGATTTATTGTACGTAAATCAGTATTCTCTAGCAAAGCATTTGCAAACATTAGTATCAATACCGCTATTAAAGTCATTTCAGTAAATCCAAATAGTATTTCTGCAGTGATTGGAAATGGAGAAGCCACACTAAACCAATTAACAATTAATGTAGGTTCCCCTAGCATAAAAATTATTGCTGTAAATAAAATAACAGGTGAAATTCCTTTAACTGAAGCCGATATTGTAGTGAGTGGTGGACGTGGATTAAAAGGCCCTGAAAACTGGGGCGTATTATTAGATTTAGCAAAAGCATTAGGTGCTGCTACAGCTTGTAGTAGACCAGTTGGTGATGCACATTGGAGACCTCACCACGAACACGTAGGACAAACTGGTGTACAAGTAGCACCAAACTTATATATCGCGCTAGGCATTTCTGGCGCTATTCAACATTTAGCAGGCGTTAATAGAAGTAAAATAATAGTGGTCATTAATAAAGATCCCGAAGCGCCATTCTTTAAATCTGCCGACTATGGAATTGTTGGTGACTTATTTGAAATTGTGCCACAAATGACCGCAGAAATTAAAAGAATAAAAGGAATCGCGTAAGTTTCAAAGACTATACCAATTAATGATAGAATGCTATCTCTGTAAATTTTAATTGAGCAGTTCTAGTTCGTATTTAATTTTGTTTACTTTTGCAGAGATATGAAGAAGATTAAATTGGAAATAGTTGCACTTTCGCATAGTATTACACAAACGCATTCTTATGCAGTTGTACTTGGCGAATTAAATGGATTGCGCAGACTACCAATAGTAATAGGTGGATTTGAAGCGCAAGCAATTGCAGTAGCACTTGAACACATGCAACCTAGCCGCCCCCTCACGCATGATCTTATGAAAAATTTCATGAATTCTTTTGGCATAGAACTACAAGAAATTATTATAAGCGATTTACAAGAAGGTATTTTTTATTCAAAGTTAGTTTGCTATACTACTAACGATACCATTGAAATTGATAGTCGCACCAGTGATGCACTTGCTTTAGCAGTTCGCTTTAGTTGTCCTATTTATACTTATGAACATATTTTAGAAAATGCTGGAATTTTAATGGACGACAACTCCAATAAAAAAACTAGTCCAGAATCTTTAAGTACAGAAGAATTTAATTCAGACCATGAAAACCTGAGTAGTTTAGGTATAGAAGAATTACAAATTTTACTTAACGAAGTATTAGAACAAGAAGATTATATCAGAGCCATTTCTATACGCGACGAGATTCAAAAAAGAAAAAAATAGAAACCTTGTATGGTAGCATTCCCCAACTGCAAAATAAATCTAGGACTGCATATCACGCAAAAAAGAGCTGATGGTTACCATAATATTGAAACTGTTTTTTATCCCATTGCTTTCAATGATATTTTAGAAATTATTCCAACAAATAACCCTAACAATATTGAATATACTAGTTCTGGAATTCCTATTACTGGAAATAACAATGACAACCTTTGCATCAAAGCCTATCACCTATTAAAAAAAGATTTTCCGCAAATTCCTTCCATCCAAATGCATTTGCACAAACATATTCCAATGGGTGCAGGACTTGGTGGTGGTAGCGCAGACGGAAGCTTTGCATTGAAAATGATTAACCAACAATTTCAATTGAATTTATCTGAAGCACAATTAATTCAATATGCTTTGTTGTTAGGAAGCGATTGCCCTTTTTTTATTTTGAACACAGCTTGTATAGGTAAAGG
>JBAXPJ010000053.1:0-19282 GCA_037132335.1 Sediminibacterium sp.
ATCCAAATTATATACTCCCGTAATTGAAGCATCTTTTGAAGTGGAAGTACAAGCAATTAATGATGCTGATACAAGAAAAGAAAATAGAATTTTTTTCATGTTGATTTTTTTTGGGTGATACTTTATTTAGCTGCAGGATCTGCGTTCCAAATGTCTACAATACACTTCCAACTACCATCTGATTGTTTTTTCCAAGTTTCATTAAACTTACCTGTTTCACGTACATCTTTACCGGCAGCATCTTTGAAACCAAACTGATAAGCTCCTGTACTATAACCTAGGTCTCCAGATTTTGAAGCCTCCGTTTTAGTAGCCTGAAATCTCATGCTTGCACCAGGCATGGCGAAATATGCTTTTATTGAAGCTTCTCTGCTAGCTTTATCCTTACAAACTTTTTCACCTGGAGGTAACATGATTGCATCATCGGTATAAAAGCCTAACCAGCCCTGTACTGAATTGTGTGCAGACTGATCATCCCAAAGGCTATCTGCTTTGTTAATTGCATTTACTGCTTCTATAGAATCTTTAGATAGGGTTGCTTTTGTAGTTTCAACCGCATTTGATTGGTTATTACATGCAGTTAAATAAACAATGGCTGCAAATAATAGAAAAAATGCTTTTTTCATGATTGGTAATTTTTAGTTTAAATTTTGAATATGTAAATAACGAATAACAAAGACAATTTATTGAGTTTAAACTTTTAAGATTGTTCCTTTTGCGGAATTTGGAACATTATTTAGAAATCATACGCATAGTTGTAAATTCAGTTTGGGCTCGTATTGTTTTGTTAGTCTACCCTTTATGCTTAAAATTCGACCTGTTCCAACTTCTTGTCCTTTTGGTGCCGCTAAACCAACACAACCTAAAAATGGATTTATAGACACTTCGAAATTTGTTAAATGTGCCGAATGCGCTTGAAGTTTTGCTGTATTTTTCTTTAAGTCTAAATCCCAAACTATTGGTGTAAGATTCTTTTTAACCAAATCCGTTATAGAAGATGGCATGCTACGTTCATGAAAGTAGGGCAAACACAAAGCGGTATTTCTACTAAACTTCATATTTGTAAAAGTAATTTGTAAAACATCTCCTTCTTCAGCACCTTGTATATAAAACGGCCCTGTTAATGGATTTTCTGCAGCACCAATAGAACGTTTAATATTGTTTTTATCAAAACCATCGCAATCAACTGAGCTAGTATAAATAGTATCTCCTGGCAATATGGTTAGCACTGGTTTGGTATCAGCCGAAAAAAAAGAGTAATAAGTATTTGGAGTAAAATTTACTCTTTTAGTAAATTGTGCATCACAAACTAAGGCGATGGCAAATAAAAATATAAATGGGATGTATTTCATAAATAAAATTATAATTGAAAATGAGGTAATGTTTCCAATTATGGTTGTTCACTTTAACTCAGCCCTGTTTTTCCTTTAAAAGTCGATACCTATCAGAAGCATATCTAGTAACAAAATAGACCATAATAGTATTACAGCATCTGCATCATTAAATAATTAAATTAATCCATTTATTAGTATATTTATTATACTAATAATATTATCACATAATTCAGGTTACATAATAATTACAGTCATGAAAAATAAAATAAAATGCGTTTAATTTTTAAAGATTTTAAAAGAGTAGCCTATTTTTCCTTAGCTTTTTTTTTAAACTTCATCATATTCTCACAAGGGCATTCACAAAAGCTATCAGATTTTATTTTTGAGAAGTACTCAATTAAAAATGGTTTATCTCAAAATTCTGTGAATTGTTTATACCAAGATAAGCTGGGATATATATGGGTTGGAAACCAAGGGGGTTTAGACCGTTTTGACGGCTATCACTTTAAGCAATATAGCCATGATTTAAAAAATAAACTTTCTATAGGTGCTGGCTTTATAATTGATATTAAAGAAGATGATAAAGGAAATATTTGGATATGTACTTCTTATGGTCAAATTGCTTATTTAAATAGAATTAACGACCATTGGGAAAATATTTCAATTTATGTAAGAGATACGTTGTTAAAATCTAATAAAACCCTATCGGGTCAACTCGGAACAGGTGCGAGTATTTCTGTTGATGATATATCAAAAAGTTTATGGATTGGAACTAAGGGTACTGGATTACTAAATTATGATATTGCCACTAAAAAATTTAAGCAATATTTAGCACACCCTGAAAGCACTATCAGATATGGGAAACAGGAAAATATTAATCGTGTACTAAACTTAAATAATTCTAAGTTATTACTATCAACCGATATAGGATTACAATATTTTGATAAGCAGAGTCACACATTTACAAAAATATTTAATTCTACTGATTCAATATTTATTACACAGGTTAATGATGTTAAAATTAATGGAGATAATATTTATGCTGCTACAAATTACGGCGCATTTATATATAATACCATAACAAAACAATCAACAATATTTAAAAATGATCCAACTAATTCAAATACCATTTCATCTAATTTAGTTAGAAATATTCACTTTAGCCAAAGCACTAATTTTATATGGCTTAATATTTACAATAAAGGCATAGATGTAATTAATTTAACTAATAACAAAATCATTCATATTAATAATACTAATTCGCTTACTTATGGTATAGAAACTGATAATTATTCGAATATTTTAGAAGACAAAGAAAATAATATTTGGTTAGGTACTACTGGCGTTCTTAAATACGACCCTAATAAACGAAAGTTTGGTTTGATTGCTAAGAATTTTCCAACCGATTTTAATTTAGGATTCTCATTTGTTTGGGGAACATTTGTTGATAGCAAAGAGCATATTTGGCTTGGAGAATATGCTGCTCGTATGGGTATTATGGAAATTGATAGGACAAATAATTCTAAAAAACGATACTTAGAAGATGCTAGCCTACCATATCTTAGAGTATGGAAATTTAATGAAGATGCAAAAGGTAATTTGTTTGCTTTTAGTTCTTCATTAAATGGTACTATTTTTTATAAAAAAGCAAATGGAACAAGTAATTTTATAAAATTGGGATTTGTAAAAGATAAAACCAATATCATTGATAATAGTACTTTAGGATATACTTTTTTAAACAATAAAAATGAGCTTATTTATACTGGGCCAAAACCAGTGATATTAAGTACAAGTAATGGAGATAGTTCTTATAAACCCCTTCCACTTCCTGCAAATTTAAAAAATGGAATTATTCTAACAAAACGTAAATCGGCAACTGAAATTTATGTACTAAATGATGATGGTATTTTTATTTGGAATGAGATCAATAATATTGCAAAGGCCATAACAAAAAATATTTCTTTTTCCCTTAATCAAGATCTATTAATGAATATGGTAATTGTAAATGATCAATTTGCTTTTATTTCAACCTATGGAAATGGATTAATTAAAGTTGATTTTGAAAAAAACACCAAACAATTTCTAACCTTAGCAGAAGGTATTCCAAATTTATTTTTATACGATATTTATCACGACAAAACTAATAACCTTTGGATTAATTCTAATTTTGGCATCATTCGATACAATCCATTTAAAAACCAATTTAGAAATTTTGGACCTTCAGAAGGAGTACAAGATTTTGAGTTTAATAGGTTTTCTTCATTTCAAACAAACAAAGGAGAAATCCTTTTTGGAGGAATGTTGGGCTTAAATTATTTCTTTCCAGATTCTATAAAAGATAATACTAAACCTCCGGTAGTTATCATTCAAAAGTTTTCGAAAAAAGATACCACCTTATTAGTAGAATCAATAAATCCTATTGGTGATTTTACAGTCAACTATAATGAGAATAGTTTATCCTTTGATTTTTTAGCTTTTAATTTTAGAGATGCAGAACACAATCAATATGCATATAAAATGGAAGGCTATGATGAAGATTGGATTTATTCAGGATCTAGGCGTTTTGCGAGTTATACCAATTTACGCGAAGGAACTTACACCTTTAGGGTAAAAGCGGCAAACAATGATGGCGTTTGGAATGAAGAGGGAGCAAGAATGGTGATACATATTTTACCACCCCCTTGGAGAACTTGGTGGGCCTACTTATTGTATATTTTAATTTCTGGAAGTTTTATTTATCTTTTTTCAAAATATAGAGCAAAACTACAAATTAAGCAACTAGAAAATGAACGTAAGAGTTCTGAATTAGCAGCAGCAAAGGATTTACAAGAAAGGTTATTGCCTAAAACATTACCGGTAATCAAAAATTTAGATATTGCAGGTTATCTAAGAACTTCTACCGAAGTGGGTGGCGACTATTATGACTTTTTTGAACAACCGGATGGTTCTTTATATGCCATTTGTGGAGATGCTACAGGACATGGCACGCCATCGGGCATGTTGGTGTCCATTACAAAAGCTGGTCTTATTGGGCTTCCGCAAATGAGCCCTAAAGACATGTTGCATGAATTAAACCGGGTAGTTAAAAAAGTAGATTTAGGCATATTAAGAATGAGCTTAAATATTGCGTTGATTAAGGAAAACCAATTGACATTAAGTTCTGCTGGAATGCCTCCTTACTTTTTATATAGAGCAAGCAGTAGTATCACAGAAGAAATACAATTGTCGGGAATACCGTTAGGAAGTTTTAATAACGTACACTACGATCAAACAAGTACTTCCTTTAATACTGGAGATATTTTGGTAATTATAACAGATGGTTTACCAGAAGCGCCAAACGTAAATGGAGAAATATTTGATTACTTAAAACTTCAAAATTTAATCAATAATTATGGACATGAAAGCGCACAAGGGGTAATTGATAAACTAATGCTAGAAGCTGATAGTTGGTTGGCGGGTACGCATAATCCGGATGATATTACGCTTGTAGTGATAAAACAGATTTAAATTTTAGTCAATAAAGATATTCTCTAATTGAGCAAAAAAAGAAACTTACTACAACCAAAAGCATATGAATAAGTTTTTTGCATTGTTTGGCACCGCCATTATATTTTCTCTAGTTGCTTCTGCACAAAAAACTCCTTCTTTAGAAAGATTAAAAACTAATGCTGCAGTAAAACACGATGAATCAACCCGTATTGTAACTGATAAAGCATTGATAAACCCTGCAGGCGCAGCTATAGAACAAACTTTGTTTGGTAGTAAAACAGCGCCTGTATTAATAGCGAGCTTTGATGGCTTGGGAGAAAGTTTTATAGGACCGCAAGGAACTGCTACGCTTCGCAATCCATCCGATAATTCATTGGCCGTAGGACTTGATCATATTGTGCAGATTGTAAATGCTAGAATGGCTATATTTTCTAAGAAAGGAAAAACTTTTACCGAATCAGGACGTCCACTCTACGGTCCTGTTGAAACACGTAATGTATTTCGTGGTTTTGGTGGTCCTTGTGAAAACATGAACAATGGCGATGCAGTGGTTCGTTACGATCAGTTGGCTAACAGGTGGCTGATTGTGATGCCTACTTTTAGAAAAGGAATTTCTAGAAATATTGATACTGCTACTAAACAAAGAGTCCCTCAAACTCAACCTGGTATAGCTGTTCAATTACTTCAGCCACCACTTACTAAAGAAATCCCACCGGTGAATAGTCAACGACCAACAGCGCCAAGACAACCAGCGGAAGGAACATTTTGTATGTGTTATGCTATTAGTACTTCCCCTGATCCTATGGGTTCGTATTATCGATACGAGTTTGAACGCAACCTATTTCCTGATTATCCCAGACCAACTGTATGGACTGACGGATACTACACTACTTCAAGCACAGGAGACGACGTAATTGAAAAACATGCCTATGTAGTTGATCGAAATAAAATGTTGAAAGGGCTGGATGCCAAAGAGCAGTCGTTCATTATTAAGGATGTGAATTTTATTATCAATGCAGACTTAGATGGCCAGCAACTACCCCCTGTTGGGGCGCCCAGTATCATGATGGCAACCGGTGGAAGCCAATTAAAAAACGTATTGGAAGATGATGGAATTTATATGTGGAATTACCATGTAGACTGGAATAATTTTTCGAATACAAAAATTGAAGGGCCAATTAAAATTCCGGTAGCCCCGTACCATTATTTAGGGGGAGGACAACTGACTAAAGCGGTACCTCAACCAGGAACAGATCAACATTTAGACGCACAAGGTGATAAACTGATGGCTCGGTTGGTTTATAGAAAAATGGGGAGTCGGGAATCGATAGTTGGCGTACATTCTGTTAGCACTGCTGCAGGTGGAGGCGGCGTTAGATGGTATGAGTTTTTGGTAAATAAAGATCGCACTGTTAAATTATACCAACAAGGAACCTATGCCCCAGATAGTAATTTTAGATGGATGGCTAGCGCCGCAATAGATAAAAAAGGAAATATTGGTATTGGATATTCGTTTGGAGGAAAAAATGATTTTCCTGGACAAAGATTTGCGGGCCGACATTTTGGTGACCCCTTGGGTAAACTCACGTTGAAAGAAGTAATACTTGTAAATGGAGAAGCTTCGCAAACCAATACACTTAGATGGGAAGATTATACCCAAACAGCAATTGATCCTAGTGATGATGAAACGATTTGGTATGTAGGAGATTATTTAAAAAAAGGTGCCAAGAATTATTCATCAAAAATTGGTGCATTTAAGTTGGGAAAAAAATAATACCTATCAACAATCATGCATAATAATATCTCTATTGCAAAAATTTTGCACAGCTATTAAGGGAGACTAAATCATTCTCCAATTTGATGGATGCTATTTTGTATAAGCCCTTTAATGGGTTGTCCATTTTCATCCATAAATTGAAAATTAATTTCCATAATTCTTGTAGGCTTTATACCTGTTATAGTGAGGAATAATTCTTTTTTATCTTTGCTTAGTGTTGCGCTAGTAACTGAAAGCGTTTGGGTATTGTAATGATCTGATCCATATTTTCTAGCTCTTTTTAAATCCCAGGTTTGTACTTGGAAAGATTTTATATTCTCAACATCCTTACTATTTAATTCGTGAGAGAACCTAATTTTAATTCCATTCGATTGAACATGCAGCCCTAGCGGAATAGTTGCTTTTTCTCCATTGTACCTAATTCTATAAAAACCACCTAATTCAGGCTGTATAGAACCCCAAGCCGATAAACCAACTGCATACAATTGACCATCCGCCGAATTAAAACGTCCACGCATCACACCCGTAGAAAAAGCGGGAATAGGTAATTCAAAAACGCCTCCTTGTATTTGATTGCCAATTTTTTCAAAAGGAACCACAAATACTTTTCCATAACCATAAGAAAAACTAAGTAAGCTTCCATTGAGCGGCCCCCATTCTTTGCTTTCTACCCAAAGTAATTCAGAAGGTGAACGATCAATGTCTTTTTCAATCCAAGTTAAAGGTTGTTCCATGGCATTGTCTGCACTATCTTTTGATGCATTGTAGGCAAACATATTTCCATAAAATTTATTCCCTGGTTGAACCCAGTTAATTCGATTCATGGGTGTCCAATGGCCTTCTTGATCTGTTACAATGAAACTGCCGTCTGGATTAATACAAACCCCATTCGCGGCCCTAAATCCATGTGCTATGATGGTTGTGCTTTGCCCATCCTTACTAACTTTCAACAAAGTACCATGTTGCGGCACCAATGAACGTCTTGCATGTCTTGCACTTTTAGCATAATAAAAATTTCCTTCTTTATCTGTTTGTAAACCCATTGCAAATTCATGAAAATGATTGGTTACTTGATGGTCACTATTAAAGCTTTCATAAAAATCAATTTCTCCGTCTCCATTCAAATCATGCAATTTTACAAGTTGGTCACGACAAGTCACAAATATTTTTTTGTCTACTATTTTAATACCTAGTGGTTGAAATAATCCAGATGCAAGTCGCTTCCAAGTTAATTTCCCTGAACTTTTAAGAATGCCCTCTACCAACCAAACATCTCCATCGGTTGAACAGATAACTGCTTTATTTTTATCCTCTAAAAAATCAATACCACTTAATCGCATTTGATTTTTCCAAGGGCTTTTGTAGGGCAGTTCCATTCTGTCTACTTTAAACGCACCCTTTTGTTCGCCCTTTATAATATTTGTTGTTAATGTTTGTGCAAATTGCGGAGCGCCACCTTTGGTATAGGCTAAAAGATTTTCGGGTTTATTGGTATTTTTTGAAATCAATTCAAAGTTTTTTACTTTGATGTTGGCTATCAATATTTTTACACTCACCGATTTGTTGGCAGGAATATTTAAAATAAAAAATCCATTTTCTTTTTTGAGTTGCGCTTCATCACTCACTATTGCAACAGCGGTTTGGATTGGTGCAACCCTCATTTTTAAAGGCGTGGAAGCAGCGCTCATATTTAAAGTGCGTGTAAAAACAGGCATATCAGAAGTTCCTTCCATTCCTAATTTTTCTAAAACATTCGAATTGCCCACGGTGTAGGAAATAATAACTTGGTCTTTATAGTGATACAAGCCTTTGTATTGGGTCCATGTTCTAGCTAGTGGACCAAATCTTCTTTTATCAACTGCTTGAAAACGGTTGTCAGCAAAGGATCCATTGAGTGGATTGGCCCAGCTTGGTTCTACCGGTGTTGAAAAATGAAGATCCCCAATAGTTCTTGGAGAAATATTATGTTGTCCATTAAGAAGAATGCCTTGCCAATCAATAAAACCTTTTCCAGTCCAAGCACCGGCAACACGCATTAAGTCATGATCAAAAATCATCCATGCTTTACCAGCTGCTACACCACCAGTTCCTGTGTCTACTCTAACCGCAATTCCTTTGTATGCGAAATTGGCATCTACTAAATTTTCATCAGGTAAGGGAGCAGGGCCACCAGATATTTCTCTGGGTTTTGCATTGGCATCTACCAACTCGTAAGTGTTGATTAAAAAATTACCATAGTCCATTTCTAGCCAACCCTCTTTATGTATAGAACTAGGTCCTTTGGATTTTCCTTTTGGAAGACTCGCTAAATAATTGGAGTCTATTTTGAAATATGCATCTTTATTTTGTTTGGCTACAAATTCTTCGCGGATGTAATGAATGACATTGTATTTATCAACGGGTGTTAAATTTATTTGCGCAGGCATCGCGCCATAGCCCCTGGTTAAAGTCTGATAAATGGAGTAGGGATCTTTTCCTACTTTAAATGCATCTTTCCAATATTTAAATGCGGTAGGAAGAGAACCTTCTTTGATGGGAGTGCCATGGCAATTGATACAATTTCTTGTATAGATTTTTTTTCCATCCATGTAGGCTTCCTCCTGATTTCTTTGAATGGTATTTAATATCCCTTTATGATCAATATCTTTTTCATAAGCAGGCAGTAGGGTTTCATCCATAGTGAAACTCACTTTTGGAGGGGTATACACATTTTGATTCTTGCATGCCGAAAGCAACAGCATCATTACAATAAAAAGGACATTATTTCTTTTTAACATGGCAGAATTTTTATAGAGCAACCCGATACTAGATGTAAATTCCTATCAATGAATATACTGATTTTAAACCTAAATCTAATGCCAAGGGAGGACCTTCATTAATCTTAGGTTCAAATATTTAACGCAACAATTTAACTTAGTTAAACTGTTGCGTTAAATATTTGAACCTAAGTTATTAATTAACTTAATTTGACTTTGACTTTTTTATGATATATTTAATTTTTACTTTAAATAAAGACTATGAATAAAATTATGTACATCATTGCGCTGTTTTTGCTAACCTTTAGCAGCGCCCAAGCCCAAAACACTACCGTTTCGGGTAAGGTTAGCGATTCTAAAGGAGCACCCTTGGAAGGTGTTACCATTAAGGAAAAAGGAACCAATAATGGAACCAAAGCCGATGCGAATGGTGCGTTTAAAATTGTTGTGAAACAAAAAGCAGTACTTCAATTTTCGTCAATAGGATTTGCCACAAAAGAAGTGAGTGCTGCAAATGCTTCTAACGTATTTCTAACCGAATCTGTAGACGCCTTATCTGAAGTAGTTGTTACAGCACTAGGTGTAAAAAGAGAAAAGAAAGCATTGGGTTACTCTATTCAAGAAGTAAAAGGCGAAAACTTAACGATTGCAAAATCGGTTGACGTGAGTTCCTCTTTAGTAGGTAAAGTAGCAGGTGTTAAATTAATTGGATCACCAAGTTCTACTTTTGACAATGCAGACATTCTTATTAGAGGTGTAACTGGACTTGGCTTAGCTGCTCCCATATTTGTAGTGGATGGTACAATTACCAATCAGTCTGCTGTAATTATGGATAACATTGAAAATATTTCTGTGTTAAAAGGACCTGCTGCCACTGCACTTTATGGTCAACGCGCTGCTAATGGTGCGGTTGTAATTTCAACAAAAAAAGGAGCTAGAAAAAAATATACAAGTGTTGATGTAAACCTTGGAACAACATTTGAACAAATCGCATTGATACCTACATATCAAAATAGCTATGCGGGCGGAAACGCTTCTAGTGCTTCAGTTCCAGGCACCACCTACGATGCACAGGGCGCCCCAATTTTTAAATACAATGCGGCTATTCACCCTGCATCTTGGGCTTCATTTAATGGACAAAAAATGCTTGACTATGGGGTAGATGAAAGTTGGGGACCAAAATTAGATGGTTCTCAATATCGTCCTTATTGGAGCTGGTTTCCAGGAGATGAATTTGGTCAAACAACAGCACTTGTTCCTCAGCCGAATAACGTAAGGGACTTTTTTAAAACTGGTATCAACTCGAATAATTCAATTGCTTTAACCAATGGTTCTGAAAACCATAATTTTAGATTTTCATATCAAAATCAAAATAGAACTTTAGTGATTCCTAATGCTTCTAGAGACCAACATCAGTTTGGATTAAATGGTTCTTATGATATTGGATCTCGTTTTACAATTTCTAATGACATCACATATACAACCTCGAAAACAAAAGGACAGCCTAATGAAGGTTACTTAACTGATGGTACCAACATTACGCAAAACTTTAACCAGTGGTTTCAAAGACAATTGGATATTAAGCGTATGAGAAATTATCGTGAAGCAGATGGATCTTTAAACAGTTGGAATATTGGTAACCCTAATTCTACTGGCAACTTAAAAACTTTGTTAACGCCAGCTTATTGGGATAACCCTTATTTTATTGCTTATGAAGATTATAATACCAATAAAAACAGCAGATTGGTTGGTAACATTGGGTTAAATGCAAAAATTAATAGTCATATTAATGTACAGTCTAATGTAAGAATTAATACATATACCAACGAAACAGAACAACGTATGGCTGCTGGTGGTTGTGAGATTAATTCTTATGGTTTGTCTCAAAACCAATACAGTGAGTTGAACTACGAAACCAATATGATTTATAAAAATAAATTTGGTGCCTTTTCTGTAGATGGTTTAGTGGGTGGAAACGCTCGTAGTAACTATTACTCTCAGTTGACTATGGCAACATCGGGTGGCTTAAGTTCTGTAGATTATTTTGACATTGCTGCTTCTGTTTCTAGACCTACTGTTTCTCGATCTTATGACAAGAAAAAAGTAAACAGCGTTTATGGAAAAGCTTCATTAGGTTGGAAAGAAATGTTATTTGTTGATGGAACATTAAGAAACGACTGGTCTTCTTCTTTACCAGCTAATGCAAACTCTTACTTATATCCTTCATTAAGTGGTAGTTTCATTTTTACCGAATTGCTTAAAACAAACTGGTTAAGTTATGGTAAATTAAGATTGTCATACGCTTCTGTAGGATCTGATTTAGCTGCACACTCTTTAGACTTGTCTATTTCAAACGGTAGTTTTTATGGATTAAATCCATCAGCTACTATTGGGGATCAATTTAGAGGAGGTAATATTAGACCCGCATTAACAAAAGCATACGAAGCAGGTTTTGAATTGAAATTCTTTAAAAAGGTTGGTTTAGATGTAACCGTTTATGAGAATAACAATACCGATCAAATTTTAGGTATTTCTGTTTCTCCAGCAAGTGGTTTTTCTACCGCTCAAATTAATGCCGGAAATATTCAAAGTAGAGGTATTGAAATTTCAATCAATGGTAAGCCTATACAAACAAAAGACTTCTCTTGGGAAACAAGTGTAAACTTTGCTAAAAACCAAAACAAAGTTATTGAACTGGCTTCAGGTATTACTTCTTACGTATATTATTCTACAACTACTGGAGACGTCCGTTTAGAACATAGAGTAGGTGGCGATTGGGGTGTGTTTTATGCAAGAACATGGAACCGTAACGCAGAAGGTAAAGTACTTATAGACGCAACTGGTTTGCCAACTTATTCTACCAACCAGGAAATTGGGAATGTACTACCTAAGTTTACAGGCGGTATGTTTAACACGTTTAAATACAAAAATTTTGATTTAGGCATGTCAATGGATTTCCAAAGTGGCGGTTTATTTTCTTGCGTAACTCGTTTTTATGGAACAGGTGCTGGTTTAACAGCAGAAACTGTAGGTGTTAACGATAAAGGAAATGATTGGAGAGATTTTCCAGGTGCTTACACTACAACAGGTGGAAGTGATGGTAAGGGTGGTATTCGTATTCCGGGTGTATTTGCCACTGGTACTGCGCTTGCCGGTCAAGAAAATAACAGATACATTCCTGCAAGATCTTATTTTTACACTTCTTTACAGCGTGACGCAAGCAACTATATTCTAGATGCTTCTTACATTAAATTACGTGAAATAAGATTTGGGTATACTATACCTTCATCTGTATTAAAGAAAGTGTCATTTGTAAAATCTGCTAATTTTGGTGTGATTGTTCAGAACGCTTGGTTGATTTGGGCAAATACAAAGAAATATGGTATCGATCCATCAGAATTAGAGTCATTCTACAGAGAAGGTGGTCAGTTATCTTCTACACGTCAGTATGGTCTTAATCTTCGTGTTTCGTTCTAATTCAAATGAGCTCAACAATAAAACAAATGACAATGAAAAAATTAATTATACTAATTGCAATTATAGCTACGATGCAGAGCTGTAATAAGTTTGGAGATACCAATGTAAGTCCAACGCTATTAACTGCTGCATCTACAAAAGCGTTATTAACCAACTCTCAGCAGTCTATTAAAGGCCTTGTTTTTGGTACGCGATACGCAAACTTTTATATTCAGCACTTGTCTGAAGGCCCTTATCCTGCTTCTTCTTTGTATAGTGATAGAAACGTAAGTTCTGGTTCTTTTTATACTGGACCACTTTACAACTTGCAAACTATCATTGATTATAACAATAGTGGCGACGCAAGCTCTTTAGGTAATGGTTCAAAAAATAATCAGATTGCTGCTGCTAGAATATTGAAAGTTTATTTTTATATGCTTGCTACAAATATCTGGGGTGATTTGCCTTATAGTGATGCGTTAAAAGCAAATAAAAACTATTCACCAAAATATGATTCGCAAAGCGATATTTATACTGCTTTGTTCAAAGAGCTTACAGAGTCTGGAGCTCAAATTAATACATTAGAACAAGGTGTTGTAGGTGATATTTTATTTAACGGAGACATGGCTGCTTGGAAGCGTTTTGCAAATACCATTAGAATGGCACTTGCTATTAATGTTTCAAAAGCAAATGCAGCTCTTGGTAAAACTGAATTTGCAAATGCTTTAGCTGCGGGTGTAATTACCAGCAACACACAAAACATTATGTATAAGTTTGTTACTGGCGACCCTGGCAATTCCAACCCTTGGTATGATAACTACACAGTAAGTAAAAGAGATGATTATGCAATTAGTAAGACAATGACTGATTATATGTCTCCTAAGTCTGACCCTCGTTTAAGCATTTATGCCGAAACATTGGCGGGCGGTGTAATTAAAGGTTTGCCTTATGGTATTTTAGCTACGCCTATTACCAATGCTTATAGCAGAATCGGTAATACACTTAGAGACCAAGGTTCTGCATTACCAATTTTTACCTACGCACAAGTTTTATCTTGGCAAGCAGAAGCTGCTAAGCTTGGATATGTAACAGGCGGAGATGCCGAGGCAGAAGCAAAGTATTTAGCTTCAATTAAAGCGTCTTGGGAGCAATACGGTGTGTATGATGCAACTAAGTATGCAGCTTATGTTGCCAGTGTTACTTACACAGCAGCAAATGGACAGAAACAAATTGTTACAGAAAGATGGGTGCATACCTATTTAAACAGTTGGGATTCTTGGAATGACTGGAGAAGAACAGGTTTCCCTGTTTTAACTGCAGCCCCGACATCAGTTGATTCTAGAGGTATTCCTTTTCGTTTAAGCTATTCTACGACTGAACCTGCTTTAAATCCTACTGGATATAATGATGCGATTGCTAAACAAGGTGCAGACGATAACTACACTAAAATGTGGTTGTTCAAATAAAGAGTTGAGAAACTTTTATTTTATCAAAGAGGCCGCCCAATGGGCGGCCTCTTTGCTTCAGTATTTGTAGGAATAAAAAAAGAGACCCCTATTGCTAGAGGTCTCAGTCGTATTTTTCCAAACTTTAAAAATATAAATTACTTAAGATTTACAACATCTTTAGTGTCATAAATAGGCCACTCGTAAGTAATTTTTCCATCTTTATTAATGCCAAATGAATTAAATACTATTGCCTTACCTGCAACTCCTTTTTTAGATTTCCAAGACATTTCCACCCAGCTATGTCCATATTTATTTCCATCAGGCATCGTAACTACTTCATAAATGGTCCCCCCTATTGTAAGATTACCATCAATTAATTCTCTTTGCTTTTTAAATACTTCAATAATTACTGGAATTTTTACACCCACTGTTGTATCAGTATTAGATGGCCAACTATTATGATAAGACTTTGCAGTATCGGCATAATTAGAAGCTACAGTAGCCCAATCTCCATTGGCAAAAGCTGTAGTACCTTTTTTAAGCATATCTACATCAGGTCCAGTTGTTGTTACAGTGCCTGTTGTTTCAGTTTTTGCTTCTGTTTTTGATTCTTGGTTTGTACAAGCAATTAATGATATCGTTGTAATTAAGAATAAAGTAATTTTTTTCATAAATGTATTTTTAGAAATAGAGTATAATCCATTTCAATGTTTTAATAATTAATATATTATACAATAAATAACCAATGTTATCTAGACAACAGATTTAAATACTTAAAAATCCTACTCAATGTTAAATTGATTAGGATTAAACTTCATTACTAAATGAAGTTTTTTTGGGGTCATTAAAAATGGCTACTACTACCTGAAGCAATACATTGCCATTTACCATTTCTTTCCATAAAAGTATCTGTCCAATTAGTTGTTTTTGTATAATCTTTACCCGCTTCATCCTTACCCTTAGTTACATGAGATCCAACTATCGAAGCTACATTATCACCATAAAAAGTAACGCTCATATTGCCATTAACAACACTAATTATTGTTCCTTTTGTATCATTTAGTGAGCTTAGTACTTCCGCTTTACCTTGTTTAACACCTTTATCACTAAAACCCGAGAAATCATTAGCAAGAAGATCATCATTAAATTTAACGCCACGGTCTTTATCTAAGATTGATAAATTCCAAGAACTTTCCATCTCTTTTAATCTTGATTCCAGATCTGTTTTATTCACTGTGCTTGTTGTTGTAGCAGTTTCAGATTTAGTAGCAGGAGTTGTACAAGCAATTAATGATGCTGCTACAAGAAAACATAATAATATTTTTTTCATGATTTTTTTTTATGATTTTTTTTTTATGATTTTTGAGATGTGTTTTTTAACCAGGTAGTACCTACAATAATTAAAAATACAACTGAAGCAAAGATGATACTAGGTACACTAGGAGCAAGTGCAGGATACCCGTCACTTAATTTAGCTGAGCTATTAGTAATATAAAATTCTGAAGCTGAAGATAATTTAACTCCCGTAGCCTTAAGTTCAGCTAAACTAAAGGCTAATCCTGATATTCCCAAAGCAGTATAGGAGCTAATTTGTATCCAATGAAAAGTTACTATTGCTCCATAAAGGGTCACGAAAGATTTAGCTAGCATGTTCCCGTTTTTTTCATTTACAACTCTTGCAAGTCTAAATGCGATAAAGGTATTAATCACTACTGCAACTGTGTAAATTGCGTTTTGAATAAACCCCAGTTGGCTGTTGTTTAAAATTTCAATTTCTGTCATAAGATGTGGGTTTAGAAATAGAGTATAGTCCATTTCAATGAATAAATAATTTTTGTGGAATGATAGTGATTACAAGAATTGTAAATAGAGCTGTTGCGTTAGAATTGCAACAGAGTGGGTGATTTACTTACCTAAAGTAAGTGAAAAATTGGATTGTAATACTTTTATTCCATCTTTTTACCACTACTCAGGGTAAAAACCACGATAATAGTGATACGAATTCCATCTATACTGTAGAGCTATTTGAATTTTTCAACTGGCTCTGCTTGTAACACAAAATAATGTCTGGAATTTGGGGAGAGGGTTTGTACAAGGTTCTCCAATGCAAGTAAATAATGCGACAAATCTGACAATCCGCCCTAGAATTATAAGGCAATCACATCAATCTTGTTTAATTTTGTAAAATGAAGCCAAGATTATATTTTGATACATCTGTTTTTGGTGGACATTTTGATGATTAATTTTCAGAACATACTACTCCATTATTTGAACGTTTAAGATAAAATGTATCAAGGCTAAAATATACAGTTAGATCAAAACTGCTGCCTAAGTGAACATTATTCATTAAATTACTTAAAATATTCAACCATGTCTAAATACGGTTTCTCATTCTCATGGAAAAGAGCATTAGGTATATCTGCTGCGAAACAACGTTTTGCTCGTCAAACTGGAATTCCAACCACACAATCAGGTTTAGAAAGAAAAGTCGGTAGAGGTAGTATAAGTTTGTTATTGAGTTTAATTACAAGCAAGAAGTAAAAAAAGTCTACATTGGTTTGACGACGGACAGTGTCTAAGCACCGGGTAATGCCAGCATTTAAAAAGAAGTTTTTAGTATAAAAAATCTATTAACAAATTTATTAACTAGTTTAAAACTAATACTATGCATTTACCTGGAAAAAAATTATTGTACAGCAATCTTATTTGTTTTTTTGTAGGAATACAATTTATTTCTGCACAAAACAATATTGCTGATAACAACAACCCGCTCTTACAAAAAAGCCCCCTTCAATACCAGGCCCCGGTTTTTAACCTTATAAAAGATGCGTATTTTAAACCGGCATTTATATATGCATTAAAAAAACATGATGAAGAAATTGATGCAATTGCAAATAATACGGCTAAACCTACATTTCAAAACACCGTATTAGCTTTAGAAATAAGTGGTGAAGATTTAACCAGGGCCACTACCATTTTTTATAACCTCACCATCTCCAATACCAACCCGGAATTACAAAAAACAGAAGAAGAGTTTGCAGCAATTTTTTCGGCACACCGTGATAAATTGTATTTAAACAGTAAGATATACAATCGTATAAAAGCAACAAATACCCCAGTATTAAAAGGAGAAGATAAAAAATTAGTAGCATATTATTTACAGCAATTTGAACTGGCTGGTGCTAACCTATCGGATGCTGACAAGGTAAAAATGAAAAAAATAAATGAAGAGCTGGCAACATTAAGTACCAATTTTAATAACCGTTTATTAATTGCCAGAAAAAATGGCGCCTTGCTGATAAAGGATGTAAAAGAAATGGATGGTTTAAGTGATGAAGAAATAGCCGCGGCTAAACAAAGTGCAAAAGATGCAGGATTTGATGGCCAGTATTTACTTGGCCTGCGAAATACTACGCAGCAACCTTTGCTTCAAAGTTTAAAAAACAGGAGCGTAAGAGAACGGTTATTTAAATCATCATGGAATCGCGCCGAAAAAAGTGACAGTGGCGATACAAGGAATGTATTGGAGACAATGGCAAAATTAAGGCTTGAAAAAGCGCAACTGATGGGTAAAAAGAATTTTGCAGAATGGAAACTGCAGGATCAAATGGCAAAAGAACCCACAGCAGCATTTAACTTATTGGCAGGTATTGCAAAGTATTCAGTAGCCAAAGCAAAAAAAGAAGCAAAAGAAATACAGGATTTGATTGATGCACAGGAAGGCGGTTTTAAATTAGAACCATGGGATTGGAATTTTTATTCGGAGCAGGTTCGTAAAGCAAAATATGATTTAGACGAAAGTGAGATAAAACCTTATTTTGAAATAACCACCGTGTTGGAAAAAGGCGTTTTTTTTGCAGCCAAAAGAATGTATGGCATCAGTTTTAAAGTGCGTAAAGATTTGCCTGTGTATCATCCTGATGTTGTGGCTTATGAGGTTTTTGATAAAGACGGTAAATCTATGGCTATTTACTACTTGGATTTTTATACTAGGGATAACAAAAGCGGGGGTGCCTGGATGAACAATTTTGTAAACCAGTCACACTATTTAAAACAAAAACCGGTAATATCAAACGTTTTTAATTTTCAAAAACCGGCCGAAGGTAAACCGTCCTTAATAAATTTTGATAACGTAACAACCCTGTTTCATGAATTTGGGCATACATTGCATGGGCTATTTGCCAATCAAAAATATGTGACCCTTTCTGGTGCAGCGGTACCAAGAGATTATGTTGAATTTCCCTCTCAAATAAATGAGCACTGTGCATTAGACCCCATTGTTCTAAAAAACTATGCCCTGCACTATAATACAAAAAATGTAATTCCTCAAGAACTGATAAATAAAATAAAAAAAGCAGAAACTTTTAATATGGGATATATTGTAACAGAGGCTTTGGCAGCAGCCACTTTAGATATGGCCTGGCACAGTATTGAAAATGCAGCAGATTTTACCTCTACTTTAGATTTTGAAAAAAAATCTTTGCAGCGCTATGGTTTGCTGGTAAACGAAGTGCCCCCACGATATCATTCTCCGTATTTTGCACACATTTGGGGAGGAGATTACAGTGCGGGATATTACGCATATACTTGGAGCAAAACATTAGATTATACTGCTTTTGATTGGTTAAAAAGTCATGGCGGTATGACAAGGGCTAATGGTGAACGGTTTAGAAAATATATTTTATCGGTTGGCAATAGTATAGATTTAAAAAAAGCATTTAAAGACTTTGTCGGTCATGATTTAGATGTTATGTCCTATTTAAAAAACGCTGGATTGCTTGAGTAATTTTTCTAAAAAAAATATATATAATTAAGTATTAATTAATCAGGTTCCACCCATTCACCTACATTAACCCCTGTTTTCCCTCTAAAAACACAAAACCCGGCCCAAACTTGGCCGGGACTTACTCCAAACAAAAAGGGCCTATGAATTTGACTTCATAAACCCTTGATAATGTTGCCTTTCGGCTGTGGGCCCACCAGGGCATGATCCTGGGACCCCCTGATTATGAGGGTTCCTAG
>JBAXPJ010000054.1:0-18440 GCA_037132335.1 Sediminibacterium sp.
CCCTTCACCTGCTTAATCAACTCTCCTAAATTACTAGCATCTTGTCCGCCGGCTGTGGCTAGTGTTTTTTGTCCACCGCCGCCGCCTTTAATTAATGGGGTAGCAATTTCTTTAATCATTTTAGGTGCTTCTAAACCTTTTTCTGTTACCATGCTGTCTGATAATAAAATACATACAGCTGCTTTGCCTGCAATATTTGCGCAAAGCACAACCAAATAATTTTCGCCCAAATCTGCTTTTAAATCGAAACAAATTTTCTTTAAATGATCGGCATTAGAAACAGTTATTTCTTTACCAATAAAATAAGCGGTTGCTTGGTTTGGTAGTGTAAATGATTCGCGTTCTTTAACCAGCGTATCTTTTATAACCACCAATTGTTTGGTTTCTAAACTTTCTATTTTTTTATCGAGCTCTTGTTTTTCTTGAATGATTTTTTCTACTGCTTTAAGCGGCTCTTTTGTTTTTAATAAATTACTTATCTCTTGCAAACTATTGTATTGGTCTTGCAAATAATTAAAAGCATTGCTTCCGGTTAAAGCTTCTATGCGTCGAACACCTGCTGCTACGGCTGCTTCGGCGGTAATTTTTACGAGTCCTATCATACCGGTACTTAACACATGCGTACCGCCACAAAGTTCTACCGAGTAATTTGCGTCGGCTACTACTACTCTTACGGTGTTGCCGTATTTTTCTCCAAAAAGGGCCATGGCACCGAGTTTCAGGGCTTCTTCTTTAGGCATTTCTGTAATAACTACTGGTACGTTTTCGCGAATTTTACTGTTCACTATTTTTTCAATCTCTGCAATTTCTAGGTCTGTTACACGTGCAAAATGAGAGAAATCGAAACGCAAACTTGCTTCGTTTACCAAGGAGCCTTTTTGTGCTACATGCGTTCCTAATACTTGGCGTAATGCTGCGTGTAATAAGTGCGTAGCAGTATGGTTATAACAAGTAAATAATCTTTTCTCGGTATCTATTCGCGCTGTAACTGCTGCGCTAATATTGCTAGGTAATTGGTCTACAAAATGTACGGTTAAATCGTTTTCTTTTTTGGTATCAGTAACTATTATCGTTTCATTTTCAAAAAGCAACCAACCTGTATCGCCAACTTGTCCGCCGCTTTCAGCATAAAATGGGGTTGTAGATAATACCAATTGGTACTGCTCTTTTCCTTTTGATTTTATTTTTCGGTACTTGGTTACTTGGCTTGCTGCCTCGGTTAATTGATATCCAACAAATCCGTTTCCTTTTTCTTCGGATAATACAATCCAGTCTTCGGTATCTAAAACAGATGCGGCGCGGCTTCTGTTTTTTTGTTCTTGCATTTGTGCATCAAATCCTTTTTCATCTACCGATAAATTATTTTCTGAGGCAATTAATTTGGTTAAGTCTAATGGAAATCCAAACGTATCGAATAATTCAAAAACAGCTTTTCCTTCAATTTGTTTTTGGGTAGTTTGCAAACTCGCTGCTACCATATCGTCTATGCGTTTTAAGCCTTTGTCGAGGGTTCTTAAAAATGCATCTTCTTCTTCTTTAACTACTTTACTTACAAAATCTAATTGTTGTTGTAATTCAGGAAATACTGTTTCAAATTGTTTGGCTAGTGCAGGCAATAATTGGTGCAACAAAGGTTGCTTATAATCTAAATAAGAATAATAATATCGAACTGCTCTGCGTAGAATGCGTCGTATAACATAGCCTGCGCCTGTGTTTGAAGGCAATTGTCCGTCGGCAATAGTAAATGAAATGGCACGGATATGATCGGCAATAACCCTAAATGCAATGGCTTCTTTGGTATCGCTATAGTCGTATTTTTTTTGCGTTAGTGTTTCTACTAATGAAATAGTTCCGGTAAAAACATCGGTATCGTAATTGCTTGTTTTTTGTTGAATCACACGCACCAGTCTTTCAAATCCCATTCCGGTATCTACATGCTTGGCAGGCAATGGTTCTAGGCTTTGGTCTTTTAAACGATTAAACTGCATGAACACATTGTTCCAAATTTCTATTACTTGCGGATGGTCGTTATTCACCAAAGTTTTTCCATCTACCAATGCCCTTTCTTCATTTGTTCTACAGTCTACATGAATTTCACTACAAGGTCCGCAGGGGCCTGTATCGCCCATCTCCCAGAAATTGTCTTTTTTATTACCTAGTAAAATTCTTTCTTCGGGTACTAATTTTTTCCATTCTTCAAAAGCTTCGGTATCTCTTTCTAATTTTTCTTTTGCATCGCCTTCAAAAATGGTTACGTATAATCGGTCTTTATCAATTTTATAAATATTGGTTAATAGATCCCAACTCCAAGCAATGGCTTCTGCTTTAAAATAATTA
This sequence comes from Sediminibacterium sp., assembly GCA_037132335.1. Classification (GTDB taxonomy): domain Bacteria; phylum Bacteroidota; class Bacteroidia; order Chitinophagales; family Chitinophagaceae; genus Sediminibacterium. Next base: position 2,338 of record JBAXPJ010000054.1, read on the forward strand.
CCGAAGCTCCAGTTGCCCAACATTTCAAACATGGTATGATGATACGTATCTACCCCAACTTCTTCTAAATCATTGTGTTTGCCACTAACACGCAAACATTTTTGGGTATCGGCCACACGTTGATTGGGTGCTTGTTTATTGCCTAAAAAATAGTCTTTAAACTGGTTCATGCCCGCGTTGGTAAACAAAAGTGTTGGGTCGTTTTTAACCACAATTGGGGCAGATGCCACTATTTGATGCCCTTTTGAGGCAAAGAAATCTAGAAATTGTTGGCGTATCTGAGCACTGGTCATCATTGTTAATCGAAATTTAAATCAATTGATTAAGCCTTTGAAACTATCTTTGATAGCTTATTGGCAGCTGCTAAGGTAAGGATTAGTCGGCTGAAATTAGCGGCTTACCACCTTAGAATGGGGCATTTATCAACCAATTACACATTGCATAAAAAGCATGAAGAAAATTAAATACTATTATAACACCCATACCCTCCGCTTCGAGAAGCTCGAAACGCCGCTTAGGGTTAGGCTGTTGCAGGTATTTGGATTCATTGCTGCCTCAATTGTAACTGGCTTAATTATTATTTTTATTGCATTCAAATACATCGATAGCCCGAAAGAAAAACTATTGCGTCAAGAGAACGACGATATGCACGAAAGTTATAGTTTGTTGCGCGAGCGGGTGAATCAATTAGAATTGCAAATGGATGAATTAGAAAATCGCGACAACTCGGTGTATCGATCAATTTTTGAAGCCGAACCTATTCCGGATAGTGCACGTGTAAAAGATATGGAAGCTAAAAACGAAGTGAAGTTGGTGCAACGTATGGGAGAAACGGAATTGGTAAAAAGTATGACTAGCCAACTCAATAATCTTTCGCTTCGATTAGCTTATCAAGATCAATCGTATGTATCAATTGCAGATATGGTTAAGAACAAAGCCAAGCTGCTAAATGCTATTCCGTCTATTCAACCGGTTAGTAATAAAAATTTAAACAGAATTGCTTCTGGATTTGGTTATAGAATTGATCCAGTATATAAAGATAGAAGACCACACCAAGGTTTAGATTTTACTGCTCCACAAGGAACCCCTATTTATGCTACTGCCGATGGCACTGTAAAAGAAGTTGGATTTACTACAAGTGGATTTGGAAATAGGGTAGTGATTAATCACGGCTATGGATACGAAACCCTTTATGGACATATGTATCGCTTTAAAGCGAGGGTAGGTCAACAAGTAAAACGTGGCGAAGTAATAGGCTATGTTGGTAATACCGGAAAAAGTACTGGTCCACACTGCCACTACGAAGTGCACCGTGGCGGAAGACCGGTAGATCCTATTTATTATTTTTATAACGATCTTACGCCAGCGCAATTCGACCGCATTTTAAAAATTGCTGCAGCAGGTAACCAAAGTTTCGACTAATTAAATTTATACCAAGTGGATCCAGGCGTTAGCGAATACCTTAAACGAATACTCAATACAATTTCTTTTACTGTATTGTGGATGGCTATTAATTCTACCGCAGGCATCATGTATCAATTTGCTTATTTGCAAGAAGGAGCTGGTATACAAGTTGAAAATATTATTTTCTACTTGTGGCTAATACTAAGTTTTATAGCGCTGCTTTATTATTTAATTCGGCTATGGAAAAAGCCCTTACACTTCGAAGAATAAGGGCTTTTTTGAATTATTTTTCTTTTGTATCTAGAATAACCGGAGAACTTCCTTTGCCCATAATAATCACTTTGGCATTAGGCGAAGTAACCAATCCTTTCATCATTTGAATTTGCTCGTACTGCAATTGTTTGTCGGTTAAGCCCGAACTCATAATACGCTGATAGTCGGCAATACCTTGTGCTTCCACACGTTTTCTTTCGGCTTCTTGTTTTTCTTTTTGCAAAACAAATTCCATTTTTTGTGCTTCTTGTTCTGCTTTTATTTTGTCTTCGATAGATGTTTTAACTGTTGCAGGCAGTGTAATATTACGCACCAATAATTGCTCTAATACCAAGCCACGAAGTTTAAAATTATCTTCAATCGTTTTAAAAATACGGGTTTGAAATTCATCTCTTTTGGTTGAGTATAAATCAACTGCCGTATAATAAACAGCGTTGTCTCTAATTTTTGTACGCGTAATAGGACGAACAATTTTGTCTTTAAAATCTAGCCCTGTTTCTTTAATAATTTTTGGCGCTTCGGTAGATAAAACACGATACAAAACCGTTAAATCAATTACTACTTCTAATCCATCGGCAGTTAATACACGAATAGCATCGTCTCCTGCCACATCGCCTTCGTTGTGTACACCACTCATGGTATAGTTTTGCGTTCGGGTATCAATTTTACTTACATCTATTAATGGGTTTACCAAATTCAACCCACTAGTAATTACTTCGTCTTGTACTTTACCAAACATTGATTTTACACCAATTTGTCCAGCATCAATTTGCTTGATACAAGAAGTTAGAAATCCTAACAAAACTACTCCCATACCAACGGTTCTAGCCAGTTTTGCATATTGTGGTAACGGGTGTGCTAGGTTTTTCAATGAGAATGAAAGAACAAAAATTAAAATGCCTAAAATGATGAGTGCCATATATTGTTTTTTTATTTTTAAATTGATTATTTAATTAGCTGCTATGATCTACTACTATTTTCCATTGGCCATTTATTTTTTTAAATAGCAGGGTATATAAACCGTTTAAGTTGCCAATACTTCTGGTTAAATGCCATTTACCTAAAACAAAATAATAAGTATTAGACAGTGGCCTTACTTGTAAAATATCAAAACTCAATTTGCCCATTGCAGCGGTATCTGGATAACCTTTTTGGTAACTTTTTAAAGTGTTTGCAAAGCCATAATTAGTCCCTGCTGACCCTACAAATAATAGGCTATCACTCTGCCAATAACCACTCATAAATGAAACAATATTTCCTTTATTCCATTCTTCGGTTTGAGACTGTAATACTTTTCTAATGGCCTTTTCGTCTTTATTTTGAGCAAGACTTGTTAAACTGAAAAGGGTAAGAAAAAAAAGAAAAAGGATAGTAGGTATTCCTTTTGGTAAGCGTTTCATAGTGGTAATTTTATGTAAGCTACACAAAAGCACACACTAATAACACGGTTTTATTTAGAGGGAAATAGCGAGAATTTTGTTGGTTGTTTTTATGGATGAATGGGCATTATTGTTATCTTACCTCCATGAAATACGTTGCACATTTAGAAAAAGACCGTAAACTCTCTAAAATAATTACAGAGGCATTACCCGAGTTGGAATTACACAGCAATTTGCCACTGCGTTTAATGGCAAGTATCATGAGCCAACAATTAAGCACTAAAGTGGCTAAAGTCATTTACCAGCGGTTTCTTGATTTATACAATGGTAAAAACCCTAAACCGGCAGAAGTGCTTGCAACGCCTAGTACTAGTTTGCGTGAAATAGGGTTGAGCAATGCAAAAGTGGGCTATATTTTAAATGTGGCTAGTTTTTGCATAGAACAAAAAATCACCGATAAAAAACTACAAAAATTAAGCAACGAAGCAATTGTTGACTTGCTCACACAAATTAAAGGTGTTGGCAAATGGACGGTTGAAATGTTATTGATGTTTAGTTTGGGGCGCGAAGATGTTTTTGCGGTGGATGATTTTGGCATTCAACAAGCCATGATAAAATTGTATCGACTAGAAAATCTAGAAAAGAAAATATTGAAAGAAAAGATGTTAGCCATTTCTACCAAATGGAGTCCTTATCGCACCTATGCTTGTTTGCATTTGTGGCAATGGAAAGACGAAAAATAATTGCCAATAATTAAGCAGAATTTCTAGCAGCATTAATTACACCAAACATAGATCTGGTAACTAGTTTTTCGTACACCGCTTTCATTTCTGGGTTAACATTATTACTATGCAATTGATTCAAAGCATATTGCTGTATGGTTAACAATGGCAATACAATTTTATCACGCATTTGAATTGATGCACGTCCTGCTTTATCGTCTTCCATTAATGAACTAGCATCTGCCAATTCTAATACTAATTTTGAGGTTAAATCGAACTCTGCTTTTATCAATTCCCAAACTGGTCCAAACTGCGGATCTTTTTTTACGTGTTGTGTAAGAGGAAAGAATGATTTTAACATACTCATCATACTATTGTCAATGAGTGTTCGGAAGAACAAAGAGTTTTTGAATAGGGCTTTTGTATCATCCCACAGACCTCTGTCTTTCATGCTCTGTAGCGCTGTTCCTACACCAAAAAATCCAGGTACATTTTGTTTTAATTGACTCCAACTTCCTACAAATGGAATGGCACGCAAGTCTTCGAATCTTAATCCACCACCACTACCTCGTTTAGCAGGTCGGCTAGCAATATTGCTTTTACTATAATAGTTCAGCGGACTGAACTGTTGCATATACGCTAAGAACAATGGATGTGTTTTAAATGCTTGGTAAAATTCGTGACTAATTTTGCCTAAATCTTCCATTAGCATTCGATCTTGTGCCGATAATTGCACACGTGTATTTGCAAACAATTCATTACTAAGTCCGGCACTTAATAATTGTTCTAAATTATATTGTGATGATTGCGTAGTTCCAAAATTTGAAGTAATGGTTTGCCCTTGAATGGTTAATTGTATTTCTTCGTTTTCAATATTAGATCCCATCGACGAATAAAACTTATTCGTCTTTCCGCCACCACGTGATGGTGGACCACCACGTCCGTCAAAAAACTTCACTTTAATATCGTTTTGTCTAGAAATAGCAGTCAAGTTTTCTTTAGCAGTATAAATACTCCAATTGGCTTGTAAATAGCCACCATCCTTGGTTCCATCGCTAAAGCCAAGCATAATTGTTTGGTGATTATTGCGTAGGGCTAAGTGTTGTTTGTAAGCGGGCAATTCGTATAAAAATTGCATGGTTGCTTCTGCTTGTGCTAAATCATCAATCGTTTCAAACAATGGAATGATATCAATTGGCATTTCAGATTTTTTAAATCCGCAAATACCTAGTAAGGCCATTACTTCCATCATATTAACCGGACCTTGGCAATTACTAATAATGTATCGGTGGCATCCAGCTTCGCCATTTTCTATTTGAATAGTTCTTATTGCATACATGCTTTCAAGTGTATCTCTTGAAATAGTATCCAATAATATTGCAGGATCAACTATCGTGTCAATTGCAGCAAGTGCTTGTATTTTTTCGGCTATAGAAAGTATGCTATAATTTTCAGGTAAAATTTCAACACCAGTTTTTTCTTTTAACACTTTTGCTATCTCTAATAAAACAGCGGTATGAATACGACTGTCTTGTCTAATATCTAGCGAGGCAAAATGTGTTCCAAATATTTTTACTTTATGTATTAAACTATCGAGTCTATTTAAAAAAAGTGAATGGTGATTTTTAATGAGCAACTCGCGTGCTGCATATAATTCACGCATTAATTCTGCCGATTGAATTCGTTTGCTCGCTTCTGGACGAAATACATTTTCGTATAACTGTTGCTCTAGTTGTTGAATAATTACATCAACGCCTGTAAAAGTTAAGCGTCTTTTTAATTTTCTAATATCTCTGTAATAACAAACCACAATCGCACTGCGCAAGGCCTCTGCAACTTTTAGTGTAGTAGGTCCGTTCACAAATGGATTTCCATCTCTATCTCCACCAGGCCAAAAACCTAATTCAATAAAAGGGTTCGATCCATCGTAAGCATTATCAAAAACTTCTGTATTAATGTAGTTGTAAATACTACCAATAGAAGGGTATAAAACATTTTCTAGATACCACATTAGGTTCACTGCTTCGTCTAATGGGCTTGGTTGTTTTTTGTTAAAAAATGGGGTGATACCCAATTGTTGTATATAGGCATTGATGGTATGAAAATCGTTTTTACCAATGGCTTCATTCATGTCGTGAATAATACCCAAAACACTTCCTGGATAAAATTGTGTAGGATGAGCCGTTAATACAATACGAACTTTAAAGGTTTTTAATTTTTGTTTTAAGGCCTCCGATTTTCCAGTAAAATTCGATTCGTTGATAAGCGATTTTAAACTTCCTGGACCTTCAATATTATTTACCGACTGAAATGCAGCGTCTTCAATTGCATCAAACAATACAATTTGCCTTTCTATATATTGTACAAATTTAAATAAACGGGCTACTTTATCGGCTTCGCTGATGGCATTGGTATGCTGTGTAAAAAAATGGTCAATAATTTCAATGGGGGTTTTGCTATCGGCATAACCATCTAAACAGGATTGTAAAAGAATTGGGAGTAAAGCGCCTACATTGGCAATTCCCGAAAAAGGAAGTGCCGAGAACAAGCTATTATAGATGGTATACTTATCTGTAACGTTTCTTTTAAAGTTGGTAATATATTCTGATGAAGACATAATCTAATAATAGCCTCTAAGGTAATTCTTTTCTATAAAAACTACGCATTAAAATATCGTGGGAGCCTTAACTGGCTTGATTTTCAGGCTAATGAGCGTTAGTTATGCAAATTAATTATATGTGAGGTTCTTTTGTAGATTCAATCCTAGTATACAAATCTGTATGAAATATTTTTAAATGTAATAATTAATTAATCTTTTATAATTTTAAAAACAACTCAGAAAAAATTACAAAAAAGACTGGTTTTATTAAATACATTTGAAAATTATGTGCGTTAGTATTATCCCTAAAACCAACAAATTTATACATGCATTTAAGTGATCAAGAGCTTCTAGCACAATTTGCAAATCCTGCCACCAAAGAAAAAGGGTACACAGCGGTGATTAAAAAATACCAAGAAAAGCTCTATTGGCATATCAGACGAATGGTGATTGACCATGCAGATGCAGACGATGTGTTACAAAATACTTTTATTAAAGTCTGGAAAGGCCTCGAGAATTTTAGAGAAGACAGCCAATTATACACTTGGTTATACCGAATTGCTACTAACGAAAGCCTGAGTTTTTTAGCCCAGCAACAAAAAAGGGCCACTATTAGTATGGATGTAGTAGGCTCAACCCTTGAAAATAAAATTAAAGCCGATACAAATTTCGATGGAAATAGGCTTGAATGGAAATTACAGGTGGCTATTCAGTCTTTGCCCGAAAAACAGCGACTGGTATTTAACCTTCGATATTACGATGCGCTTCCATACGAAGAAATGAGTAGAATATTAGATACTAGTGAAGGCGCACTTAAAGCTAGTTACCACCATGCCGCAAAAAAAATAGAAGCTTTTTTAAAGGAAAATTAAACGAAAGGGTCCTTTATGAGTCTTAAATGTTAAGGAAATGAAAAATACAGATACAATAGTAACCGAAATGCAATCAATAGCCCCTTCCATTGCGGCTATTGGAACGGCAATGCCCTATACGGTTGATACACAATATTTTCAAAATTTACCCGAAATACTACTTGAACAGGCGCAATTTGCAGATAATCATGTTATTGCTAATTCACCTTATCAGGTTCCCCCTAGCTATTTTGATGGATTATCTACACAACTATTAAATAGAATTGCCGCAGAAACAACGGTTGAAGCACCAATTCAAAAAACAACAGCAAAAATTGTTCGATTTAACCAAGTTAAAAGGTGGATGAGTTATGCTGCTGCTGCAATTTTGGCTGGAATTTTAATAACTAATGCATTTTTATTCACTGATAAACCTAATTATAGTGAATACGAAAAATACAGAACCCTCGATATTCCTAGTACACTCGATTTAGTGAGCGATGCCGATTTGAATAATTATATTCAAAACAATAGTCACACAAATGGAGTTGAAGAAATGGTTGTTTCTGAAAACGAGGCGCTTCCAAATTTATCTGAGAATATGGACTTATTGAGCAATGAAAATTTGGATGCTTATTTAGAAGAAAACAAATTGTTAGAACAAAATAAAATTGAAGATCCTGTTAAATAAATAATATTACCATGAAAAAAAATCTACTCATTATTTTTTTAGTTTGCTTGATGCATTTAGTATCAAATGCGCAACCACCACAAGGCCCTCCGCCACAGCAAGGCCCGCCACCGCATAAAAATATCCAAGCAATTAAAGTTGCTTTTATTACACGTCAGTTAAATTTAACTGCAGAAGAAGCGCAAAAGTTTTGGCCAGTATACAATGCGTATTCCGAGTCTATTAAAAAAATTAGAATTGAGCAAAAGCAAGATGTGCTAGGCTTTGAAGAGAAAGCATTGGCAGAGCGAAAAAAACTCAAAGCAGAAATGAAGAAAATTTTAGTTTCTGAAGATCGCGCTAATATTGCCATGAAAATTGATCGTGATTTTAATGAAGTGCTTAGAAATGAATTGAAGGAACGCAGAGACAATGGAAATGGGAATGGGAAGAAACGGAAGAATAGTCCTCCACCTAATCCTCCAAATAATAATAACCAATAGAAGGGGGGATCTTTTTATTGTTATTCGCTGCCACCTTTTTGGTGGCAGCTTTTTTTGCGCTAATCTGTTCTACAAATAAAAGGTGTTGCAATATCGTGGTAAAATAAAAAAGTCCATGCTGCCGATCTTCCTTCTTCCCACCACTGTTGGCGTAATTCCATGCATTTTTTTCCATCTACATCGTACTTAGCTACAAATCTGCTTTTCATTTGCTGTAATTGCGGCGCTACATCTCCGCCAAAAAATATGGTTTGGTTGTTTTCTTCTATCCAAAATACTTGGTGAAAAATACTATGCCCACCTGTTACTTGGTATTTAATATATCCATCAATCAAACCTTCGTTTTCAGTTAACCAAACAAGTTTGCTAAAATTTTCTAATTGTTGAAAATCTTCTTCTTTATTAGCCTCAGTGGCCGCTGCTATAAATTTGTTGAACTCTCTTTGTTGCACATAATAATTAGCATAGGGAAAACTAATAAAGCGTTCGTCGGATAATGGGTTTCTAATAGTTATTCCACCTGCATGGTCTTTGTGCAAATGACTAATTAATACTTTTGTTATTTGCGATGGATTAATGCCTGCTTTACGCAAATTGGCTAGTAATTGTGGTTCTCCATTTTCATTTAAATAACCTAGTCCGGTATCTATTAAAATAATGTCTTTGCTAGTGATTATTACAAAGGGTTGAATTTCTACCAAAATGCTTCCTGCAGGCTTATTTGCTGCAGTATTAATTTCTTTATTGAAGGGTACAAATACTTTTGTTTGGTCAATACTAAAACAACCTTCTGATAGTGGAATAATTTGCATGCATGGAAATTTAAAATAGTATTAACGAAGCACCATTTGTCTGTCGGCGTCGAGCCTTAATAAAACAAACAATAAAATAGTAAACGTTAGTAACGACGATCCGCCATAACTAATTAAAGGAAGTGCAATACCAATGATTGGAAACAATCCAATGGTCATACATACATTCACTGTAATATGGAAAAAAAGAATACTCACAACACTATAGGCATAAACCCTACTAAAAGCACTTCGCTGCCGCTCTGCAATTTTTATAATTCTTAAAAGTAAAAATAAATAGAGCCCTAAAAAACCAACGCATCCTACAAATCCAAATGCTTCACCAAGCGATGTAAAAATAAAATCGGTGTGTTGTTCTGGCACATATTTACCCCTGGTTTGTGTACCTTTTAAAAATCCTCTGCCCCAAAATCTACCCGATCCAATTGCTATTTTACTTTGGCGCACATTGTAGTCATCTGGTTTAAAGGATGCTTTTGAACCAGGCTGTTCTATTGATTTATTATTTTTATTTTGGCTACAGTCGTAGTCTTTACCTACTGCACTATAAATACGTTGACTTTGATAACACTCAAATACATTATTAAAAATATAAGGCACGGCAAATCGCTGAACGCCTACGCAAATAGCCCAGGTAACAATAATGATGGCTAATAGTCTAATATTTCTTTTTATTTGACGCCAAAAAATATAAATAATCATTGCAGCAATAATAGTAAGTGTTATTGCTAGGGTATTGGGCTCTACTATGAGTGTAGCAACTACTAATGCACCAAATGATATGCCTATTACTAAAATGCTAGCAGGTAAACCTTCTCTATACATCGCAATAAAAAAACTCAAGTAAACCAATGCCAAACCTGTTTCGTGTTGCAACCTTGCAAGTACAGCTGGAACCAAAACAATGCCGCAAGCAATTAATTGAGATTTTGCTTTTGTAAAATCGGTATTCTGCATCGACAAATATTTTGCCAATGCCAATGCCACAAAAATTTTACACAATTCAGCGGGTTGTAAATTAAATCCTCCTCCTAAAGCAATCCAACTTTTAGAACCTTTAATATCTTTTCCAATAACAAAGGTGGCCAGCATTAATAAAATACCAAATGCATAAGTAAGGTTGGCAAATGCGGTAAAAAGTTTACTGTCGGCCAATAAAATAAAAGTGGCTATTAAAGTACAAACACCTGCAAACATTAATTGCTTGCTATAATTGGTTTTACCGCCTAAAAATAATTGAAACCAATTACTGCCTGTTCTATACTCCACCATAAAAATACAGAGGAGGCCAATACTTACTAATACTGCATACAGTGTAACAATGGTCCAGTCTACGCCTTGTGAAACAGAATTATTTCTTGTATTCATTTTTTTTATGCCTTTGTGGATACAACTTTTAACCTTTTTGATTGATGGATAAATAATGCGCCAGTCCGTTGGTTTGCTTTATTATTTTTTCCATCTTTAGTTGGATTCTTTTTTTCTGTATTTATTTTTTTGTCTGTAGCAGGTGTGCTGCTAGAATCTTCTTCGTCATCTGCATTAATGTTTTTTAAATCGGCATTCATTTCTGCTTTTGAAGCTGCTTCCATGGCAAGTTTTGCTTGACGTTGCACATCTTTTCTAGCATACCATTGTTTAATAGCATCTGGAATTAAATTGGCATTTGAAATTCTTTCAACTTCAGCCAAACGATCTGTTGCAATGGTATCATTCAAATATTTTTCCATCATGAATGCCCCAATAGGTCCGGCCCAAGTAGCACCAAATCCTGCATTCTCAACTATTACAGCTACTGCAATTGTTGGATTGTCTTTGGGTGCAAAACAAACAAATAAAGAGTGATTTTTTCCGTGTGGATTTTGAGCTGTTCCTGTTTTTGCGCAATACTCTACACCAGGAACTTTTATTCCTGCTGCAGTGCCATAAACAGTTACATCGTGCATGCCATCATGTACAGCTCTAAACACAGTATCTGAGGTGCTTGTAACAATATGTTTTCTTCGATACTTACCCAACATGCTAGTGTCTATAGTTGCTTCGCGTTCAATACTGTCTACAAAATGGGGTGTATAATAGTAGCCTTTGTTAGCAATAATACACATCATGTTGGCTAATTGCATTGGCGTTGCGGTCATTTTATCTTGCCCAATTCCTAGTGTTAAAATGGTGCAACTATTCCATCTATTTCTACCATATGCTTTATTGTAAACAGCTGTGTCTGGAACGCTAGCCCTATTTTCACTAGGTAAGTCAACATCTAAGGTTCTGCCCATTCCAAATGAATTCATGTATTGCTTCCATTTTAAATAGCCTTCTTGTGGACTATGGTAAGCAGGATTGTCAATAGCCATTCTAAAAATCTGAGAAAAATAAGCGTTGCAAGAATTGGCTAGTGCCAAGCGTAAAGAGCCTGCATGACCTGCATTTTTATGTTCGCATTTAACTACTACACCGCAACTATTATATGATCCATAACAAGGGAAGCCATATCCTGGTGTAATCAGACCTTCATCTAATGCAATAACAGCACCCAAGGGTTTAAAGGTTGATCCTGGTGGATATTGTCCTTTAATGGCGCGGTTAAACATGGGGCGTGAGGTGTCTAATAACATCCTACCCAAATTCTTTTTTCTTTCACTACCTGTGAGGGAATTGGGGTTATAGTTTGGGCTAGAAACCATAGCAATAATTCCACCTGTTTTGGGGTTGATGGCTACAGCACTTCCAATTTTATTTTGTAATAATTTTTCGGCTAGCTGCTGTACTTCTACATCTACACTGGTATACAAGTTTCTTCCAGCAACAGCACTAGTATCAAACATTCCATTTTCGTAAGGACCTTGTATTCTGCTTTTATTGTCTCTGATATAACGTTTAATACCACGCTCTCCCATTAACACTTTCTCGTAGGTTCTTTCTAGGCCATTCATGCCGGCATAGTCACCCATCTCGTATCCATCGTCTTTGTGCCTGCGTAAAAAACCAGTATCTACTTCGGCAATATATCCTAATACTTGTGCGCCCGTATTATATGGATAGGTTCGAACTGAACGATCTGTTAGTATAAATCCAGGAAATTTATACATGTTTTCATACAGCTTGGCATACAATTCTTGCGTTAACAAGGGCTCGAAAATACTTGGCTTTACGCTTGTGTTTTTAAAGATAATTTCGTGCATCCGCTTTTTGTATTCTGTAGTATCTATATTTAAAATACTACATAGCGCCAAGGTATCGGTACCTTTTGATTCAACAGGCGTAACCACCAAATCGTAGCTGATGGTATTTTCTAACATCGCCTTCTTTTTGCGATCGAAAATGATACCCCTGTCTGGATAAACAATTTTTCTAAAAATGGCATTATTTTCTGCTGCCAACCTGTATTTAGAAGAAAATATTTGCAGGTTAATTAATTGGCCAACAATCACAATAAAGATCACAAAAAATATAATTTGAATAACCCCACCTCTACTTTGATTAAATACAGACATAACTATTTTGTAAGAAGATATTTTCTAAAAGATAATCTTAAGATGCAAAGTTGCAGTTTCAAAGTTGATGCTGCGTCAATTGAGGATAAAAAAGTTATGCATAAATGTTGATAGCTATAGGGCTATGTTCCATAAGCGCGAAGCCTTGATTTTCTAAAGAACAACATTTCTGTAATAAAAATCAATAAAAAACTTACCAAGGTAGTAGCCACCACCTTGCCAAAAAAGTAGCCAAAATTGCCAAATTGCATCCATTCTATTAATACGAGTAATACATGGTGGATAAAGGTTAAAAGGCCAATATACAAACCATAAGGGGCCCATCCCATACTCTTAATACTTGGCTCATTATAGCTTTGTTCAGTGGTATCTTGGGGAATTAAGAGGTTTAATAAAAAAGGCCTTAAATAGGCAATCAACACACAAGGTGCTGCGTGTAATCCAATGGTTCCTGAAAAATAATCTATTGACAATCCTACTATAAAGGCAATTAACAATAGCAAAAATCGGTTGGTATTAAAAGGAAGCCAAAGGATAAACAAAAAGTAAACGTAGGGAATAATGAATTGGTGCAATGGGGGCACTTCGTTCAGGATAAATACCTGTACAAATACAAACAAGATAAATCTGATAATATTTTTTAAAATTTCACTCATTAATTTTTTTCAATAATGGTTTCTATGTTTGTTTGTTCTGTGTAACGGAAATTGTCAATTAAATAAGCATATTGAATGGCAAAGAAGTTGGTAGCCGTTTTTACACGAAGCGTATAAAAATTACTACTGGGGTCTACTACAATATTATTGACTGTACCTATTAATAAATGCGAAGGGAAATTGGCCGAATAATTACTGGTAACAACGCTATCGCCTCTAACTACTCTAGCACTCTTAGGAATATTCTTTAAAATTAAAAAAGAAGGGTCTGCGCCATCCCACTCAATACTACCCGCATTATTATCTTTCTTAAGCATGGCACTCACTTTACTATTGCGGTGCAACAAACTCATTACCCTTGCATTGTTTTCGCTAACACTTACTACTACGCCCACAATCCCTTCAGATCCTACAACGGCCATTCCTTTTTTTACACCTTGTAAACTACCCCTTTCTAATGTGATAAAATTTGTTTGAAGTGTTACGGTGTTACCAATCACTTTTGCAGTAAGCAAAGTGTACTTTCTGCGTTTGCCCAGACTGTCTCTGTACAAAGAATCTACATAGACTTTTTTAATAGTATCTGGCGACTGAAAATTAAGTGGCAACAAATTACGCAAACGTGCATTTTCTTCTGCTAACTGTTTGTTGGTTTCTTTTAAACTAAAATAATAACGCCAGTTATTGTATTGCTTGTTAAATTTTCCTGTAGCGTCTTCGGCTGCAGCAGAAAAAAACACTTGGTGCGATTTGCTACTATTGCTCAATAAAACAATACAAAACACCTCTAACAGTAAGAAACTGATAAAGGTGAAATTTTGTCTTATGAAAATGAAAATGTTTTTCAAGGAAGAAGATTCGGTAACCTATAATTATCTCATGATAAAAGGAAAACGCTGGTAATTTTTTAATGCCAATCCAGTTCCGCGTACCACACTTTTCAATGGATCGTCGGCAATATGAACAGGCAATTTAATTTTTGCACTCAAACGTTTGTCTAATCCACGAAGTAAAGCACCACCACCTGTTAAGTACAATCCTCTACGATATATATCAGCAGCCAATTCTGGAGGAGTTGTTTCTAATGCTTTTAAAATAGCTTCTTCAATTTTAAAAATACTTTTATCAAGTGCTTCTGCAATTTCTTGGTAGCTCACCATAATTTGTTTTGGAATACCGGTTACCAAGTCGCGACCGTTTACAGGCATATCATCTGGTGGATTGTCTAAATCTTTCATAGCAGCACCAACATGAATTTTAATTTGTTCAGCAGTACGTTCACCAATTAACAAACTATGGTAACGACGCAATGCTTCCATAATGTCTGCAGTAAATTCATCACCTGCAATACGAATACTTTGGTCGCACACAATACCTGCAAGTGCAATAACGGTTATGCCTGTTGTACCACCTCCAATATCAATAATCATATTACCCACTGGTTCTTCAACATCTATACCAATACCAAGTGCTGCTGCCATTGGTTCATGAATCATGTATACTTCTTTTGCGCCAGCTTGTTCTGCACTATCGCGAACGGCACGTTTTTCAACTTCGGTAATAGACGATGGAATACAAATAACCATTCTCCAACTTGGAGGGAAAAGTGGTTTTTTTGTATAGATCATTTTAATCAGTTCGCGAATCATTAATTCTGCCGCATTAAAGTCGGCAATTACGCCATCTTTTAAAGGACGAACTGTACGAATACTTTCGTGTGTTTTTTCGTGCATCATTAATGCCCTTTTTCCAACAGCCAACACCTCTTTAGGGTTGTTGCGGTTTAAGGCAATAATGGATGGTTCGTTTACCACTACTTCATCGTTATGAATGATCAAGGTATTTGCGGTACCGAGGTCAATGGCAATCTCTTGTGTAAAAAAGCTAAACAATCCCATGATATATAAAAAGTTCGAGTGTAAAAATTAGTGAATTTGAATGTATGCAAAGGTGTCTTAAATAAATGAAATTAACAAAGGCTGAATTGGTCAATTTTAAAGGGTTTTGGGGATATTTTGGCATTTTAGCCCTCTTATTCAAACTCAAAGCCAATATCTTGCCTAAAATACATGCCATTGAAATGGATGGACGCTAGTGCTTTTTTAGAAGTTTCCACTGCTTCAGACATGGTTTTTCCATAAGAACTTACTGCCAAAACCCTTCCGCCATTGGTTACAATTTGCTCCCCTTGATCTTGGGTTCCTGCATGAAACACCATGGTTTCTTGGTCTTTTACAGCAGCAATTGTAGGTAGCCCTTCAATTAAAATACCCTTTTGATAATCGCCAGGATATCCGCCACTTACCGCCATAATAGTGGCACAAAAACGATCGTCAAAATTAATATTGGTATCGGCTAATGTGCCATTGTCCATTGCTGCAAACAAACTCACTAAATCTGTTTGTAACAATGGCATGACCACTTCTGTTTCAGGATCGCCCATGCGGCAATTGTATTCTATCACCCAAGGCTCGCCAGCAACATTCATCAATCCAAAAAATATAAAACCATGATAGGTTAATTTTTCTTTTGCTAGTCCAGCAACGGTTGGCGCAATAATTTTACGCGTTACTTTTTCCATGAAAATTTCATCCATAAATGGCACAGGACTTACACAGCCCATGCCTCCGGTGTTAAGCCCTGTATCGCCTTCTCCTATTCGTTTGTAGTCTTTTGCATGACCAATAATTTGGTAGTCAATTCCGTCTGTTAAAACAAAAACACTTACTTCAATTCCTTG
>JBAXPJ010000055.1:0-18225 GCA_037132335.1 Sediminibacterium sp.
TCTTTCTTTTCTTTCATTTCAACTTCTGTAGCAGCACCTACATATAATACTGCAACACCACCGCTTAATTTAGCCAAACGCTCTTGTAATTTTTCGCGATCATAATCAGAAGTGGTATTTTCAACCTGTGCTTTGATTTGATTAACACGAGAAACGATATCGGCTTTTTTGCCTTTACCACCAACTACAGTAGTGTTGTCTTTATCGATAGTAATAGAAGCCGCTTGACCTAAATAAGAAAGGTCTGCATTTTCTAATTTGAATCCTTGCTCTTCGCTAATAACAGTACCTGCAGTTAAGATAGCAATATCGGTAAGCATTTCTTTACGACGATCTCCAAAACCAGGTGCTTTAACAGCAGCTACTTTTAAAGTACCACGTAATTTGTTTACCACCAATGTAGCCAATGCTTCACCTTCTAAATCTTCAGCAATGATTACTAAAGGACGACCACTTTGAGCAACTTTCTCCAAAATATGAAGAATGTCTTTCATTGCGCTGATCTTCTTGTCGTAAATTAAGATGTATGGATTTTGTAATTCAACTTCCATTTTTTCGCTATTGGTAACGAAATAAGGAGAGATATATCCACGATCGAATTGCATACCTTCTACAACGTCAACAGTTGTATCGGTACCTTTTGCTTCTTCAACAGTAATAACACCTTCTTTACCAACTTTAGCCATAGCCATAGCAATTAATTTGCCAATTTCGCTATCACTGTTTGCTGAAATAGTTGCTACTTGTTCAATTTTTTTAGAATCGTTACCAACTGCTTGAGATTGTGTGCGTAAGCTTTCAATTACTCTAGCAACTGCTTTATCGATACCGCGTTTTAAATCCATAGGATTTGCACCAGCAGCAACGTTTTTCAAACCTTCGCTAATAATTGCTTGAGCCAAAACAGTAGCAGTTGTTGTACCATCACCAGCAATATCTGCTGTTTTTGAAGCAACTTCTTTTACCATTTGAGCACCCATGTTCTCAATAGCATCTTCTAATTCTATTTCTTTTGCTACAGTAACACCATCTTTAGTTACTTGAGGTGCACCGAATTTTTTTTCAATAACCACGTTACGACCTTTTGGTCCTAGGGTTACTTTAACTGCGTTGGCTAAAGTGTCAACGCCTTTTTTCATTTTGTTTCTTGCTTCGATATCGAAGAAAATTTGTTTAGCCATTTATACTGATTTTGTAATGTTAGAAAAAGTAATTGTTATTTAAATTATTCAAATCAATTAAGACGTTGAATTCATTTAATTAAACAATTGCTAGAATATCACTTTCTCTCATGATCAACAAATCTTGACCTTCAATAGTGATTTCTGTACCGGCATATTTGCCATACAATACATTGTCGCCAACTTTAACAGTGATTGGTTCATCTTTCTTACCTGTACCCACAGCAACAATAGAACCACGTTGTGGTTTTTCTTTTGCAGTATCTGGGATGATGATTCCGCCTGCAGTTTTCTCTTCAGCAGCGGCAGGCTTAACGATTACTCGGTCATGTAGCGGAGTAACGTGCAATTTTTTAGCCATACGTTATTGTTTTTTATTTGATTGAGTTTATAATGTGTTTTGACTATGTCGATTATTATGCCAGTCAAACGTTATAGGTCAAATTTTCAGAAAACAGACTAAAACAGATATGGTAGATAGCAAACTATGTCAGAAACTTTACAAATATAAGGGCTGATTTGTATAGAACCGTGCCAAAATTGCATAAGGTATTTTTGTGCTGCTCGATTTATTTGATACCTTCGCGCCTCCAAATAAGTTCTTATAGATGATTAGTAGAAGAAATATACGTGTTAAGGTAATGCAGGTACTCTACATGATAGAGACGGCAGAAACGCCAAATGTGTTTAAAAACCCAGTGAGTCAGTTACAAAAACATGTAGATCAAACAGCCGAATTGTTTGTTTATTTAGTCTATTTCATTACAGAAGTGGCTCGTTTTGCTGAAACAAGTTCTAGACAGAGAGCAGCCAAGAATTTACCTTCAAATGCAGATTTGAATGTTAATACCAAAATTTCAGGCAATGAATTACTATGGCAAATCATTGAATCTAATACTTTTATTAAAGCCCTAGAACTATTAAAGCCTTCCCTTAAAATTGATAAAGAATTGGTTAAAAAGATCTACCAAGACCTTACTTTAACCGAAAAATACCAAGAATATATAACCGCACAAAGCAGGGATACTTTAAAGGAAAGAGAGATCATGAAATTGATTTTCACTACTTTAATGTTGCCTAATGAAGATTTTATTACACATATTGAAGAGTTGTTTTCTAACTGGGACGACGATGCTGAAATGATGGATCAATTGGTGCTCAATTATCTTCAAAAACCAGCGACATTTAATTTACAAGAATTAGTAGGTGCAGAAAAATGGGATTTTGCCAGAACCTTATTAACCACCGCCATAGAAAAAAAGGAATATACCGCTGAATTGATAAAACCAAAATTGAAAAACTGGGATTCAGAAAGAATTGCTTTGATTGATATGATTCTAATGCGTTTAGGTGTTTGTGAATTATTGTATTTTGAAACCATACCAACCAAAGTTACCATCAACGAATACATTGATTTGGCCAAGGATTATAGTACTGCCCAAAGTGGTCAATTTGTAAATGGTATTTTAGACAGTATTCATAAAGAGTTTATTGAAAATGGGGATATTCATAAAATCAATTTTAAAAATAAAACCCAAGCTTAAAATGAGAAAACTTTCTGTAGTATTATCATTAGGTATTATTGCCTGCTTTGGATGTAATACAAATCCTACAATTAAACTAGGGTTAGACAAAGTATTAGACACGAGCAAATTTACTCAAATACAATGGGTAGATACTTTAGCAAATTTGGGAAAGATTACTATGGGAGAAACCAAAACTGCCAGTTTTCAAATTAAAAATGTTGGCAATAAGCCTTTGTTTATAACCAATGTGGCAGCAGGTTGTGGCTGTACGGTACCAGATTATACCAAGGGAGCAATTGCACCAGGTGGTACAGGTATGGTTACTGGATCTTTTGATAGTAATAAGTCTCATCCAGGTGAATTCCATAAAAGCATTTTTGTTACAACCAATTCTGCTAACGGCATTAACCAAACACTAGTATTTACAGGTATCATTGTAGGCGATAAAAACACAAAAGAACAACCTGTAACACCAGTTAAACCAATTTCAAAAAATTAGTTTTATTTTAGTACTCTAATTATCAATAATTAAAAAATACAAGATGTTTTATTTGAATGCAGTTTTATTAGCAGGTAACCCACAACAAGGTGGTGGCGGTATGGTTCAACTAGTTTTAATGGGAGGTATCATCCTAGTATTCTGGTTGTTTATGATTAGGCCTCAAGCAAAAAAAGCAAAAGAGCAAAAGACATTCATTGACAACTTACAAAAAGGCGACAAAGTTGTAACTATTGCTGGAATTCATGGTACAGTTAACAAAGTAAATGAAGACAATACCTTACAATTAGAAGTTAGTCCTGGTAGTTATTTAAAGATTGAAAAGTCTTCCATTAGCATGGAATGGACGGTTACTTTAAACAAACCAGCCGCATAAAAATAAATAATTGCTAATTATAGCAGCTAAATCCGAAATTCGAGTAATTGAATTTCGGATTTTTTATGCTTAAGATAGGATTAACAGGAGGTATTGGTAGTGGAAAAACAACCGTTTCCCAGATATTTAAAATATTGGGGGTGCCTGTATTTGATGCAGATACGGCAGCAAAAGAAGCCATGGAACACAATCCAGTATTAAAAGAAAAACTAATTGCAACATTTGGCGCTGCCGTTTTTGTTGAGCATAAACTAAACCGCAAATACTTAGCTGATATTGTTTTCAATGATGCGCATCAGTTAGATGTTCTCAATGCTTTAGTTCACCCAATAACAATTGCAGCTGCCGCTGATTGGTTTGCAACACAAAATAGCCCTTATGTAATAAAAGAAGCGGCGCTTATATTTGAAGCAGGTGCTGGCGTAGGTTTAGATTTTGTAATTGGCGTATTTGCACCAACAGCATTAAAGATAAAAAGAGTAATGGATCGAGACCATTTAAGTAGAGAAGATGTGCTATCAAGAATGAATCGTCAAATAGATGATCAAATAAAAATGAAGTTGTGTGATTTTGTTATTCAAAATGATAACCAAGCATTGTTAACCAAACAAGTATTGGAATTGCACGAAAAGTTTTTAAAACTTTCTAATACAAATTCTTAAAGTATTCAGGCATTCAATTTCAATTTTCAAATCAATTAATTTGAAAATTATAATATGCATTTATTAGCGGATATGCTACAAAAAAAATAGCCGTAGTAAATAAGCAATTAGTTATTAAACACTTATTTACTGCGGCTATTATATATTATTGTACTAGCTTAATTTAGCCAAAGCTTCAGCAATTCTAGCCCAAGCTTTTTCAATATTTTGCATATTATTTGCAAACGAAAAACGAACACAATTTGGTTCGCCAAATGCATCACCCATTACAGAAGAAACATGCGCTGTGTTTAACAAATACATACTAAAATCAGCTGCATTTTTTATTGTTTCTGTTCCATTTGATTTGCCATAATAATAACTAACATCTGGGAATACATAGAATGCGCCTTGAGGTGCAAAACATTTAAAACCAGGAATTGCATTTACTAATTCTAAGGTTTTTGTTCTTCTTCTTGTAAACTCTTCTGTCATTTCAATAGAAGGTTTTAAATCACCTATCAATGCTGCTACACCTGCTTTTTGAGTGATGGAGCATGTACCACTTGTTAATTGACCTTGTAGCTTTTCGCAAGCTTTTGCAATTGTTGTATTAGCAGCTATATAGCCTAAACGCCAACCGGTCATTGCAAAGCCTTTACTCAATCCATTAATTACTACAACACGATCTTTTAAATCTGCAAATTGTGCAATGCTCTCGTGTTTACCATTGAAATTTATGTACTCATAAATTTCGTCTGATAGTATAGTAATTTGAGGATGTTTGCGAAATACTTCTGCCAATCCCTCTAATTCAGATTTGGTATACACTGCACCTGAAGGATTGCAAGGAGAGGAGAACATAAACACTTTAGATTTTGGCGTAATTGCCGCTTCTAATTCTGCTGGTGTTGTTTTGAATTCATTTTCAACAGAGGTTCTGATTTCAACAACTTTACCTCTTGCTATTTTTACTAATTCAGAATAAGTTACCCAATATGGTGTTGGAATAATTACTTCATCGTTATCATCTACAAGTGCCAAAATTGCATTGGCCAAACTTTGTTTTGCCCCAGTTGAGGTTACAATGTTTTCAGGTAAATAATCGAGGTTATTATCGCGTTTTAATTTAGTACATACCGCCTCTCTAAGGTCTAAGAATCCTGATACTGGTGTATAATGGCTCCAATTATCATTGATTGCTTTAATTGCTGCGTCTTTAATATGTTGAGGTGTATCAAAATCTGGCTCACCTAAGCTTAAGTCAATTACATCAATCCCTTGGGCTCTTAATTCTCGACCCAATTTGGCCATTTTTAAAGTTTCTGGTTCACTAAAACGATTCAATAAAGAAGAAATTTCCATGTTATTATATTATTTTTTTACCTGTTTAAATAGATTACAAAGTTCGTAAAAACATTCCAAAAATATTCAATAAAAGTAGTTGAAATGGATAATGTTTATAAATAATAGTAGCTAGTATAATTATCTTCAAAAAATTGCTAGTAACTGAGTGCAAATTTGGTCAAATTGGGTGGGTATTTTCTTTTACGTGCTTGTTCATATTTTAATATTACTTCGCCAAGATGCTGCAT
The DNA here is from genome assembly GCA_037132335.1 of Sediminibacterium sp. Taxonomy (GTDB): domain Bacteria; phylum Bacteroidota; class Bacteroidia; order Chitinophagales; family Chitinophagaceae; genus Sediminibacterium. The sequence continues at coordinate 5,819 of JBAXPJ010000055.1, forward strand.
AAAAGGGTATCCAACAGTATCGTAATCATACTTATCGTCGTTATAAATACCATCACTATTACAGGAAATAGTAGCACTCAACATAAATTCTACCTTATGCTCAAAGTCTACTATGTATGCTATATCAGTTAAGAAGCCATACGCATCGCCTACTTTATTAAAAATGCGAATATTTTTGGGTAGATCTCCTTTTTTAGAACCATACAATAAAAACTTACAATAAGCATCATAATAAGTAGCACTATCGTAATAGGGATGACTACTCTCACGTGGAAAAGCACTCATAAAATGTTGCACAAATGCTTGGTCTGAATCAGTAAGGTTAAACCTTTGTTTAGAAGGCATAGATGCTGGAAAATAAACAGATTGTAAAATATGGTGTTGGTCTTGTAAATAGATCCTGTTTTTATCGGAAAAATCAAAAGGTTCATTAATTAAATTGTCTCCTTTATAATATCCCTTTCCTAATTGAACTGACCGTTTTTGAAAATCCGCTTTACTGTAAACGCCTGGCTGTTGATAAATGATTTTACCTGTTGTGTCGTAAAAAGTTATTGGATTAGTTGCACGATTTTGATCGGCACTTAAATAAACATTCAATCGATGCCTAATCATTGCATCTGGATACCCTTTTTCAGTTAACTTCTTTTGAATGTATTCTTGTCCTAAAAATTCATAGAGTCTATTAAACGCATCATTATCACTAACTAAAAATATTTGTTTGATATAATTTTCAATGTTTGCTATACCAAGTGCTGCATTGGGTTGTGTGTAGACAAATGTTTGACCAGGATACACACTATCTGTAACCATAACAGAAGACTTCGTTAATTTGGGTATGGATAATTCATTCAGCTTTTCTAATGCCAAAAAAGCGATCGGCATTTTTACGGTACTCGCTGGATAAAAATATTGATTGTTGTGTAAGTTAAATTGGTATTCTTTAAAGCTTGGGTTATTGTGTTTGTCTCTATTTATTTGCGTATAAATAATTTGCACATTGAAACTATCTCTCTTATTTAAAATATCCTGAAAATAAGCAGGATATTGTTTTAATAAAGATTCAATGAAATTAGAATCACTGCTATGTTTATTAATAGATTGACCATGGCCAATAAAGCCAATTAATAAGCACAGATAGACTAAATAATGCTTTATCATACTCAAATATATTAACTGCCTTCATAATTAAATAATATGTTTTTTAAGCTTTAATTAGGCTTAAATTTGATTAACCATTTTTGCAATCATGCCACATGAATCAATTTCGGTCTTTGATATGTTTAAAATTGGCGTGGGTCCTTCAAGTTCCCATACCTTAGGCCCATGGCGTGCAGCATTAAAACTCTTGGAAGGTTTCAAAGCGCATAACCAACTTAACACAGTAAGCAATATCACTGTTTTACTCTATGGTTCCTTGGCAAAAACAGGTAAAGGGCATGGAACTGATACAGCTATTTTATTAGGACTAATGGGTAAAGACCCTGTTAGTATTGAGATTGATTCGATCTCCAATACTATTCAAACGATTCAACAATCTAATAAACTCTCTTTAAACAATACCCATACCATTGATTTTAACCCTTCTGTACAAATTCAATTTTTAACATCAGAATCATTGCCGTTTCACCCAAATGCACTTTCTTTTTTGGTAAATTTTAATACTGGAATTTCAATTTGTGAAACCTTTTATTCTATTGGTGGTGGATTTATTGTTCAAGAGCATGAAATCAACCAAAAAAAATCGCAAATAGACCTCCCATTTCCAATTAATACCGCTGCTGATTTATTGCATTGGTGTATGCAAGGCTTGAGTATAAGCGAAGTTGTTTTAGAAAACGAATCTGCATGGCGCCAAGAATCACAAACCAAAAATGGCGTGTTAAACATATGGCATACGATGTTAGATTGTATCTATCGAGGTTGTCATACACAAGGAGAATTACCTGGTGGTTTACAAGTAAGAAGAAGGGCTTTTGATTTGAATAAAAAACTAATAAAAAATCAATCATATCAAGATATTGATAGTTGGTTATTGTGCATTAAAAATGGCGGACATGACTTTAATTATATTTTAGATTGGGTAAGTTGTTTTGCCTTGGCAGTTAATGAAGAAAATGCATCTTTTGGTAGGGTAGTAACAGCTCCTACAAATGGTGCTGCCGGAGTTATTCCTGCTGTATTATTATATTTTATTGTTTTTTGCAATGGCAATACACCAGAACAAATCATTCGATTTTTATTAACGGCTTCTGAAGTGGGAAGCATCTTTAAAAAAGGCGCTACAATTTCTGCAGCGATGGGTGGATGTCAGGCTGAAATTGGCGTATCATCTGCAATGGCTGCTGCTGCATTAACAGAATTAATGGGCGGTTCTCAAAGACAAAGTTTAATGGCTGCAGAGATTGCTATGGAACACCATCTAGGTCTTACTTGCGATCCAATTGGCGGCTTAGTACAAGTGCCATGTATTGAAAGAAATACGATGGGAGCCATCAAAGCAATTACTGCATCGCAATTGGCATTACAGAGTTCACCAGATTTTGCAAAAGTTAGTTTAGATAAAGTAATTAAAACCATGTGGGAAACTGCTTTGGATATGAATAGCAAATACAAAGAAACTTCCGATGGAGGATTGGCCATTAATATTCCAATTAGTTTACCTGAGTGTTAATTGATAAAATTTACACTGCTTCAAACGTACTCATATCAACCGTAGAATAGTCTCGAATTTCATTGTACAATGTTCCTCTTTCAATTGGTTGACGATTAACTTGTTTAATTAAGTTAACCAAGTCTGCGGTACTCATTGCAGGAGACTGCTCTTCGCTACCAGCCATTGAATAAATTTTTGTAGTATCATCAATGGTTCCGTCAATATCATTCACACCAAAACTGAGGGTTAATTGTGCATTTAAACGACCCAACATTGGCCAATACGCTTTAATATGTGGGAAATTGTCTAGGTACAATCGAGATACTGCATACATCTTCATGTCTTCAATTATAGTAGACTCATGAACAGCACTCATATCATTGTCTTTGTTGCGAAATTTTAAAGGGATAAAAGTATTAAAACCACCTGTTAGATCTTGTAATTGACGTAGTCTTTCCATATGATCAATACGATGCCAATATTTTTCTATATGTCCGTAAAGTAAAGTGGCATTACTATGCATACCTAATTCATGTGCGGCTTTATGTATCGATAACCAACCATCGGCATTTACTTTATCGTTACAAATTTGGGTACGAATTTCTGGATGAAAAATTTCTGCACCGCCACCTGGCAATGAATCTAAACCTGCTCCATGCGCCAATCGCATACCTTCTTCAGTACTTAATTTGGCTTTGCGAAACATATAGTCTAATTCAACTGGTGTAAATGCTTTAATATGTAATTCAGGACGATGTGCTTTAATGGTACTTAATAATTCTAAAAAGAATGCCATATCCATTTTGGGATGAACACCACCAACAATATGTACTTCTGTAACTGCTTTTCCATCATAACTTTTAACAATATGCATCATTTGATCGATGCTTAATTCCCAACCTTCTTCTTTATGAGCATATAATTTTGAATAAGCACAGAACTGACAACTAAATACACAAACATTGGTTGGTTCGATATGAAAGTTTCTATTGAAATAGGTTTTGTTGCCGTGTTTTTGTTCTCTTACCCAATTGGCTAATGCACCTAAATAGGAGAGTGATCCTTTTTCAAATAATATTACACCTTCATCAAAACTAATGCGTTGATGACTAAGGATTTTTTCACCAATTGATTGTAGTTGAATATCTTTTGCAGCCGCTACCAAAGCAGTTATACCTGTTTGTGTTTGCATCATAACCCGAAGAATTTCCACAAAATTAAATCAAAAAAACTTGCAACTACTGCAATTTATTTGAGTTAATAAAGAAATAGATCAACGAATGAACCAATCACTTAAACAGACATTAAAATACCAGCAATACTAGCCGATAAATAAGAGGCTAAAGTGCCACATAGCAATGCTTTTAATCCTAGTTTGGCTAAGTCGGCACGCCTTGAAGGGGCTAGTTCTCCAATACCACCAATCTGCATTCCTACGCTGCTAAAATTAGCAAATCCACAAATGGCAATACTTACTATTAATAAACCTTTTTCAGAAACAATAGGCACTGTTTTACTTGTAAGGTTATTGAAGGCTACAAATTCGTTAATGGTTAATTTTTGACCTAGTAATGTGGCTGCATTTGCAACGTCAACTGTTGGAACACCCATTGCCCAAGTCATTGGATAAAATAATTTACTAAAGATGGAATCTAAGGTCAGACCTGTATATATTTTTCCAAATCCATAATTGATAAATGCAATCAATGCAATAAAACCAATTAACATAGCAATTACGTTAACCGATATTTTCATACCATCACTGGCACCATGCGATATGGCATCAATAATATTACTGTAAGGGCTTTTAACTTCTAATTTTACTTTTCCCATAGTTTGAGATTCTTCTGTTTCTGGGAAAACAATTTTTGAAATAACCAAAGCTCCTGGTGCAGCCATTAAACTAGCTGTTAATAAGTATTCGGCTTTTGCACCCATATTGGCATATACAATTAATATACCACCTGCAATACAAGCCAAACTTCCGCTCATACTTGCTAGTAATTCACTTTTAGTCATGGAGGTTAAATAAGGACGAATCATTACTTGCGCTTCCACTTGACCAACAAAGGCACTAGCCACATTACTTAAAGCTTCTGCACCACTTACACGCATGATAAAATTCATGGCTTTAGCTATAATAGAAACAATGATTTGCATTACCCCAAAATGATATAAAATAGCCACCAATACACAAACTAAAATGATAGTTGCTGTTACACTAAACGCAAATACAAAACCTCCTTGTCCAAAATTTTGCATACCAGTAGGCGCATTTACCAGTATTCCTCCATAAACAAAAGCAACACCTTCTCTTGCAAATTTTTCTATCTTTTCCATTCCATGTCCTAGCTTTTGAAAAAACCAAGTAACAGGAGGAACTTTTAATACTAGAACAGCAATTAACACTTGTAAAAGCATCCCGCTAAATACCAATCTTAAATTGATTCGTTTTTTATTGTTCGAAAACAAAAAAGCAATCATAAGTATTAAAATAATTCCTAATATACCGTGGAAGCGTTCCATAAGCAAAAAATTAGCTATTTGAATAAGTTTGAAAGATAATAAAATAATAGGCACTAATTAGTACTTAAATAAAAAAGAGGCTTCAAATTGAAGCCTCTCTAATAAATTGAAATTAATGAACTATAAATGAGATTGGATCTTTTTGTCTAAAACACTTTTTGGTACTGCACCAATTTGTTTGTCAACGATTTGACCACCTTTAATAAATAATATTGCAGGAATAGAAGTGATACCATAGTTCACACTCAAATTTGGATTATGGTCTACATTTACTTTACCTACATTAATTTTTCCATCATATTCATTAGACAAATCTTCAATAACTGGTCCAATGGCACGACAAGGTCCACACCATTCTGCCCAAAAATCTACTAGGGTTAATTTATCACTGTCAAGCACACTGCTCTGAAAATTGGCATCTGTTAATTCTAAAACCATTTTTATGTTTTTAAGTGTTTATTTATTAATCAAGTATCAAATATATATCCAAAGATGCATTTGTGCTGTTTTGACTTTTCCACCTATGTGACTAATGCATATATTGACGTTTTAACTGCCACAGGGTCAGAGGGCTTAACCATCCTTTACTATTATTGTCCAGTATTTACAAGACCTACATTTACTTCAAAATCTGGATTGTTCAGTAAATAATCGGCCATTTCTTCATTCATCATAAAACTCCGTTCTAAACTGTATAAACTAAGCTTAAGATTCTCTTTTGGTTCATAAATATTAAAACGTAAAGTGGTTTTACCAGGATATTGTTTGAGGTTTTTATCAACAAAATCAACTAATTCAGCGGTTACGCCAACTGGATGGATACTTATGTCAATAGATCTAGTTAAACTTTGTTTAACAGTTTCAAGTAATGACATGCTCGTTATTTTGAATTCAAATTCTGTTGGTCGGTTGTATTTGGGTCTGAAAAAACCATTACACAATATATTCTGGCCTTTTTCTAGATAGTTTTGGAATTTAACATAGTCCTCACTCCATAATAAGAACTCGGTTTTACCCGTAAAGTCTTCAATTGAAAATGATCCGAAGTTTTTACCTGTTTTAGTAACGCGGTGCTGCACGTCAATAACCAATCCTGCTACTCGTAAACTTCTTCCAGGATTTGATTGTTCTAAAATGGTATTTTTTATTTCATTGAAATCATTGATTTTGGTTATACCATAATATTTCAATTCAAATTTAAAATGGTCGAGCGGATGACCACTCATAAACATGCCAGTTACTTCTTTTTCATAATCGAGTAATTCTGTTAATGTCCATGGTTCACAGGTGGCAATTTTTGGATGTGGCACTTCCATTGCAGCAGATAAATTGCCAAAAAGGGTATTAGTGGTTCCAATACTATGTGCTTGTTTGGCTTGACCGTAATTAATTATTTTTTCTAAGCCAGTTAGTTTTTCTCCGTCTGTTATATTAAAATATTGTGCACGGTGAAAATTGGTGAAACAATCAAAACCACCAGAATAGGCCAAACATTCTAATGATTTTTTATTCACGCTTTTTTGAACTACACGTGCTATAAAATCATATATATCTTTATACCATCCGTTCTTTTCTCTTTCAGCAATTATATTTTCTACTGCAGCTTCACCCACACCTTTAATACCACCCATTCCAAAACGTATTTCTCCTTTTTGGTTTACAGCAAAGCCTTTCAAAGATTCATTAATATCGGGCCCAAGTACTTTTATTCCCATCCGCTTACATTCCTCCATGAAAAAAGTAATCTTTTCAATACCTCCAGCATGGTTCAATACTGCCGACATATATTCTCCTGGATAATGCGCTTTTAAATAAGCTGTTTGATATGCAACAAAAGCATAACAGGTTGAATGCGATTTATTAAATGCATATTGCGCAAATGATTCCCAATCGGTCCAAATTTTTTCTAAACTTGTTGCTAAATGTCCTTTGGCGGTGGCTCCATCAATAAATTTTCCCTTCATTTTATCGAGGGTTTTTCTATCTTTTTTTCCCATTGCCTTTCTTAACACATCGGCATCTCCTTTACTGAAACCACCAATTTTTTGAGACAATAACATTACCTGTTCTTGATAAACAGTAATGCCGTAAGTATCTGCTAAGTATTCTTCCATATCGGCTAAATCGTAGGTTATGGCTTCTTTGCCATGTTTTCGATCTATGAAATTTGGAATATAGGCAATAGGCCCCGGTCTGTACAAGGCATTCATGGCAATTAAATCTGCAAATTTATCTGGCTTTAATTCACGCAGGTATTTTTGCATACCAATACTTTCAAATTGAAATGTTGCATTGGTTTCGCCTCGTTGGTATAATAAATATGTTTTTTCGTCGTCTAATGGTATGGTATCTAAATCAATTGTAACACCATGATTTTGTTTAATTAATTCAAGTGCTGTTTTTAAAATTGATAAGGTTTTTAATCCTAAAAAGTCCATCTTAATTACGCCAGCTTCTTCAATAGTACTTCCTTCAATTTGTGTAACCCATAATGGTGAGTCTTTAGAAATAGCAACAGGAATTAAATCAGTTAAATCTCTTGGTGCAATGATAATTCCAGCGGCATGTATACCTGTATTTCTAACTGAACCTTCTAGCCTTTCTGCTTCTTTTAAAACTTGAGCACGTATATCAGTGCCTTTGTATATTTCTCTGAGTTTTTTTACATTGTCTATATCTTCTGGTTGATAACCTTCTTTTTCTTCTAAGGATTTTTCGTTTGACTTTTCGGCTTCCTTAATGGTGATAGGCGCATGTAATACCCTTCTTAATTCTGTTCCTGGTTTATCTGGTACTAATTTGGCTAATAAATTACTTTCAGACAATGGAAGGTCTAACACTCGAGCAACATCTTTGATGCTCATTTTAGCAGCCATTGTGCCGTAAGTAATAATTTGAGCAACCTGATTTTTGCCGTATTTATCCACTACATAATCAATCACACGTTGACGACCTTCATCGTCAAAATCCGTGTCTATATCGGGCATGCTCTTTCGGTCTGGATTTAAAAACCTTTCAAATAGTAAATTGTATTTGATAGGGTCAATATTGGTTATACCAATACAATAAGCCACCACACTTCCTGCAGCAGAACCTCTACCAGGTCCTACAAAAACACCCATTTCTCTACCAGCCTTTATAAAATCACTCACAATTAAAAAGTATCCTGCAAAACCCATTGTACGAATAGTAAACAATTCAAAGTCTAATCGCTCTTGAATTTCAGGCGTAATATCGGTGTATCTTTTTTTTGCACCTTCCATTGTTAAATGCTGTAAAAATTCCCATTGGTTTAAATTGGAATCTTTATGCACTTGAAACGAAGTTGGAATTGGAAAAGCAGGTAATAAAATATCTTTTTTTAAATTAAGTACTTCTATTTTATCAACAATGGCATTGGTATTATCTATCGACTCAGGAATATCAATGAAAAGCTGTTTCATTTCATCGGTAGTCTTAAAATAAAACTGGTCATTAGGAAATTTAAATCGCCTATTTTTTAATTGTATTTCGTCGTTTACAAAATCATCAAACCCTGGCGTAGATTGTTTTTCGCCAGTATTTATACATAGTAAAATATCATGTGCATTATAATCGTCTCTTTCTGTGTAATGACTATCATTGGTTGCTATTACTGGTACATTATATTTTTTTGCAAATTTTAAAAGCGTAGCATTAATAATTTCTTGTTCTTTAATATTATGCCTTTGAATTTCTATATAATAGTCTTCTCCAAATAAATCTAACCACCACTTAAATTCTTTCTCTGCTTTTTCTTCGTCTTGATTTAAAATTGTTTGGGGCACGTATGCTCCAATACAACAAGTAGTAGCAATAATTCCTTCGTGATATTTTTCAATTAATGCTTTATCAACTCTTGGATATTTACTATACATCCCTTCAATATATCCTAAGGAAGTTAACTTAACTAGGTTTTGATATCCAACACTATTTTTAGCCAATAAAACCTGGTGGTATCTTTTGTCTTTTTGTTCTTTGGTAAAAGTTTTAATAAATCGATCTTCAACTACATAAAACTCGCATCCTACAATTGGTTTTACAATAGGTGCTAGAATATCTTTTCCATCAGCATCTTTTCCAACAACTTTTGTGTTTTTCCAAGCCTGACTAACAAATTCAAATGCACCAAACATATTACCGTGATCAGTAATAGCCAATGCAGGCATATTATCTTTTACTGCTTTTTTGTATAAACTCCCAATATTAGCAGCACCATCTAGTAAGGAGTATTGGGTATGAACGTGTAAATGAGAAAATTTCGACATGCTGCGATATAATTAACCATTAGTAATAGATAGATAAAATCAACTGATGAAGCTGGTTTGTAATTATTACTGAATGAACTTCAAATATCGATAGAATACCACTCATTTGGGCACTAAAATTTTCCACAATTGATATAAATTTGAGACTTATTGATTTATCCACAAATTGATTGAGCAACTCCGTAAAATTGGTTTTTTGAGTGAAGTTTTGCCAATATAAGCCTAGGAACTTATATTGCAGGTCTAGCAGATGAAAAATTTCAATCTTTTTACATATCTAATATTGCTACTTGCATTTTCAAGTTGTAGGTCTTTTAGACAATTATCGTCTAGAGACAATACAGAAAATATTGCTGTAAACAAGCGAACAAATAGCAATAAAAAAAATACGTTCATTGATAATATTGAAGTAACGCCAGGTAGTACAGTTACCAACAAACACAAAACTAGCTCAACGAATACTACAAATACACAAAATCAAAGTGCAAATAAAACTAGGTCTGAAATAATTTCAAACAATTTTACAGTAGAAAACAGTAACTATTTACAATTAAAATATGCTGTTTTAATTGGTGTAACTATCGATCGATTAAATAATATTGCATTACTACAAGAAATTGATAAATGGTGGGGGACTCGTTATTGTTGGGGAGGAACCACCGAAGAATGTTTAGATTGCTCTGCATTTACCCAAATCGTTTTAAGAGATGTGTATGGCGTTAACTTACCTAGAACTGCACAAGAACAATATAATGCTGGAGAAAAAATGGAAACGCCAGATTTGAAAGAAGGTGACCTTGTATTTTTTCATACAACAGGTAGAAAAAAACGTGCAATTACCCATGTAGGGGTTTATTTACAAAATAATAAGTTTGCACATGCGGCAACTAGTGGTGGTGTAATGATTAGTGATTTGAATGAAAAATATTGGGAGCCTAAATTTAGAGGTGGCGCAAGGTTAAAATAAAAACCTACCTATTACTAAATCGTTTTTTAAATTGTTCCATTAATTGACCAGCATCGGGAGTTATATTTCCATATATAATTGTTAGTATAAACAACATTGAAAATACAGTGGTTCTAATACAGATTCCTAACCACCCTTGAATTCCATTAAATAAAAAATAACTAACGCAATATGCTACTAGTGCAAACCCTAATGTGAATAGGGTTTTGTTATTAAATGGTTGTAGTTTAAATTTTTGTCGAAGAAATTCAAATCGTATAAAATTATACAGACTATAGGCTACCAATTCTGCAAATGCAGAGCCAATTATGCCATAGTTTTTAATTAAATAATAGGTGAGGGGTAGTCTGAATGCTAACAAAATAACACCACTATAAAAGTCAAAACGCCAAAATGTTGAAGTATTAATTACCATTCCATTTAATCCTGTGCCTGCATCAATTATTCGAACCATACCAAGAATAAATAATACACCCAAACCTGTTTCGTATTCTTTTTGAATATGGAGTAATTCCATTCCTTGAAAAACATTTAACCAAATATTCCCAAAAATAAAAAGTGAAATAATTAAAAGATTAATACAAGAGCGATAGTATATTCTTCTAATCTCAGGCATATTTTTGTCTTTCCAAGCCCTAGACAATACACCAGCAGATATAGACTGAATGCTTCTTTGAGGTACTTGCACAATATTAGCTGCATATTGCGCAACTCCAAAAATGGCCACTACTGCTAATCCTTGAAATTTGGCAATAATAAAACTATCAATGGTTGCAGCTACCGAAGCAATACAAGTTCCTAAAAAAACAAGTATTTGCATCGATAGCATTTTTTTTCTAAACTTTTTTGTAACCCTACTTACCGTAAAATTAAAATGTAATTGTTTGGTTCTAATTAAATAGATCACTAAAACCATAAAAATTATCAAATACAAAAAAGCGAATAATTTAATAAAGAGGGCAAATGAAATGCGTTTAAAATAAAACAATAAAATAAAAAGGGACGTAACTAAACGTAAACCCGTTTCTTTTAAAAAATTAGAGATAACCGTTTTTTGAAGTGCCCAACAAAATCCTTCTAAGACCGAAAACAATAACATACCCAAAGCAAATGGGAACATCCAATAGTAATAAGTAACTATTAATGCAGAACCTCTTTCATATTGCTGCAAGAAGATGGGTTGAAAAAAATACCCAGCAAAGACTACCAAAATAAAACCAACTAAAGCTGTAACCATTGACCAGGTCATTAGGTCAATTTGATGTTTGGCTAAGTTGTCTTTATAGTAGGGATAAAATTTATAGATAACAGGAATAATTCCAAGGCTACCAAATGAATACATGTTTTGAGCAAAATCAAAGAAGATCCGTGTTAAACCAAACTGCTCTAATGTAAACGCGCCATGATTAGATCCAATTTTGGTATAAAAAAACAAATTTACTGCTCCAATAAAGAAACCCAAATACACCAATATACTGGAGATGATTGTTTGTTTGCGTATACTTCCCATAATATGGAGTGCATCAAATTTACTGGGCTGCTTTGATTTCTTTTACTTTAATATAATAATTAAACTCAATGGCTTTTGCATTAAAAAAACTTGCTTCACCTGCTGCTAAATCAATGGTAGAAACCTCATTTGATTTAGGTAGTAATTTCTTTTTTCCAGTAGCAGTAGTTACATAGATAGGTAGATTAAAACCATCTACACAATTAGTCCACCGATAAACTAATTTTTTGTCATCCTGTGAAACTGTTAATTCTAAAACTGGAATTTGAATGCCTTTTAAATACTGTTCGAATATTTTTGAAAGGTCAAATCCAGCATCAGTACTCATGGAACTTTGTATATCTAGAGCAGTAACTGTTTGATGATAAAAATTTGCATTTAAGTTTCGCAATATTATTCGAAATTTAGCATCATCATTCATAGCATTTCTAATTGTTTGAAGCATATTAGAAGTTTTGTAAT
>JBAXPJ010000056.1:0-16946 GCA_037132335.1 Sediminibacterium sp.
GCACACATTTTTTGTAAAGGAAAACTCAAGTTAACAAACTCAAATATCCAGTCTGCAATGTGTAAATGTGATTCCCCTCTACTAATGTAAAAAACATCGGGATCTTCCTCTGTTTCGTTCATTTTTTCTGGGTCCTCAACCAACTTTACAATGAGGGTAAACTCATCCCAAAGCTGCATGGGTAAACTGTTTCCGCAGCGATCGCAATTTACTTCTGCCTTTCCGTCTACATCAAATTTCAATAACATGAATCCAGCATTTTTTTCTAGATTCAACTTGATGTTTGCGGTGCAATTAATAAAATCTTGCTCGCCGTATGGTACAAAGAACTTATCGTCTATTCGATATTCGAATATATGATTACCGGGTTTCAATCCCACAAATGCTATCTCAAATTCCCTCCGATGACTCATATCCCTTTTTTTAAGGCTCGCAAAGGTACTTCATATCCCTGTAACTGCCAAAGGAAAATCAGTGCAAAATGCTTTTGATTTTTAGCAGCGCTAGGTTATCGATATAAAATGCAAATTTGTAACATGAAGACCGTTGCGAAGATAACTGTAAATAGATGGATTTCTGTCGGATTATTGCCAATGGCTTGTGTTTTGCTATTCGTTTTGTCTTATTTTCCTCAACTAATTGAAACCTATTATTCGGCAGGTTGCTACCCTTTATTGGCAAAAACGCTTCGATTTTTAACAGGGGTCATTCCTTTTAGTATAGGGGATATTGGATATATTATTTTATCCATTTATTTGATTTACAAGTTTTTGCAATTGCTATTGCATATTAAAAAAGAGTCATTTAGTATGCAATTATTCAAAAATATTGCATTTAAATGTATTAAAACAGTGTTGTGGTGCTACCTTATTTTTAAACTGTTTTGGGGTTTAAATTATGATCGATTGGGTATTGCGCACCAGTTGTCTTTATCGCCTAAATTGTATTCAAAAGAAGCCGTTGTTGAAATTACGCACCAATTAATTGACAGTTTAAATGCATGTAGAAGGCAGTTTAAAGACACCGTTTTACCTAATATCGGTTCAAAAATAATTACTGAAAAGGCTGTAAAAGGCTATGAGAATGCTGCGGTTAATTGGCCTTTTTTAAATTATCATCAACCTAGTGTAAAGCAAAGTTTGTATAGTGTGTTGGGAGATTATATAGGGTTTACGGGCTATTTCAACCCAATTACAGGCGAAGCACAGGTGCGATCTGATATTCCAAATTTGCTTATTCCTTATATCACTTGTCACGAAATGGCACACCAATTGGGTTATGCTAGCGAAAGCGAAGCCAATTTTGTGGGATATTTAACTGCCATAGCATCGAAAGATTTGTATTTCCGCTATTCTGCTTACCTAGAATTATTCAGTTACGCACAGAGCGAGGAAGTATTGTTATTTGGAAAGGAGAAAGATTTTAAAGCATTTGAAACCACCTTAAATTATAACCGTACCCATTTAGACCGATTGGTTATTAAAGACCGAAAAGCAATTCGGGCATTCTTTCAAAAACGCCAGAACAGGCTTTCGCCAGCAGTCACTAGTATGTACGACCAATACCTGAAATTAAACAAACAGGCAGCAGGCATTGATAGTTACAATGAAGTAATTGGTTGGTTGATTGCGTATCAACAAAAAAACGGTGGTATCTAGTTAGAATTTATTCTTCCACATCATACTTTCTACAGGCATATTTGGTTGTCCGCTGTATTTGGCATTCTTTTTTTGGTTGTATTTCACTTCAATTTCACCGTCAACAGGAAAATAAATTAATTGGCCTATAGGCATTCCCTTATATACTCGAACGGGCTGTTTTACAGAAATTTCTAAAGTCCAGTTACCGCAGAAACCAACATCGCCTTTACCTGCGGTGGCATGTATATCAATCCCTAAGCGGCCTGTAGAAGACTTCCCTTCTAAAAAAGGAACATGTGCATGGGTTTCTGTGTACTCTTCCGTTACGCCTAAGTAAAAAGCGTTAGGCTCCAATACAAATCCTTCGTCGGGTATTTCAAAATGCGAAATAGTGTTGTGTGCTTTGGCGTCTAAAACGTTATTGTCGTAAGTGGCCAAATTTTTACCAAGGTGCACGTCGTAACTGTTGCTTCCTAAATCTTCGCGGTTATAAGGTTCAATTTTAATCGTTCCTTTGTCCATCTCTTCTAAAATACGCTTGTCTGATAATATCATTCTAGGTTTAATTATGGTTTGGATGCAAATAAATCTTAATTCTGCAATGTAAAATCTAAAAGTACACCGTGGCATTGTTTTTTCAACAAAATATTAACCAATCTTCTAAATTAGCCATTTGGAAAATAGAAGAACCAGAGCTGTTTTACACAGAATTGGTTACTATTAATGCTACTATTTCGCACCCCCACAAGCGTTTGCAGCATTTGGCGGGGAGGTACTTATTGCCTTTTTTGTTTGCTGATTTTCCACACAATGCAATTGAAATTGCTGAGACGCGAAAGCCTTTTTTACCAACTGCAGAATTTCAGTTTTCTATTTCGCACTGTGCTGATTTTGCTGCTGCAATAGTTAGCAAAAATCACGCTGTTGGAATTGATATAGAAATGATTACTGAACGGGTGCACAAAATCAAGCACAAATATTTACATGCAATAGAACAAGCATTTGTAAACGATTACCCCATTGAAAAACAAACGGAATTATTAACCCTTTTATGGAGTGCTAAAGAAGCAATGTTTAAATGGTGGGGAAGGGGCGATATTGATTTTAGTGAAGCGATGCAAATACAATCTTTTGAATTAAAAGAATCAGGGGTATTGCATGCTAGGTTTAAAAAAGATAATTTCGAAACAATGCTTGAATTGAATTATCAAATGATAGATCAAATGAGTTTGGTTTGGGTAATTACAGCACCCCATATTTTTTAGTCTGCTACTCGAATATTTGTTTTTGGAATAAGTGCCAAACTCTTTGCTAGCCTGTGTTTAAGTTGCATTTTTACAATTTGTCCCATAGTAGTGGCCAATAAAAAACGAGGTTGTTGAAAGAGGTCTGCCAATTCTTCTTTTAATTGCGTGATTTTTTCTTCTTTAGAAATAGCGTCACCACTCATGATGTCTAATAATTCCTTTACACGGTATTTTGCAGAGGATAATCTGAAAGCCATTTGCGTGCGTTCTTCTGCTTGGTATTGTTCTATAGATTCTTTATTAAGGTGGTTAGAAACAATGTCTACAAAAGGTTTATTTTCTTTAAAAAATTGCGGTAAGTATAAATTCTTTCTGCCTTCGTAAGACTGTTGGTCGAAGTCTATTGGGCGAATGCGGTATTGAAAATCTAGAATATCTGGGGTGATATTAATTACAAAATTATAACTACGCATATCACCCAATAAATGCGTAAAACAACGTTCATTAAATTTCACAAATTCTTTTGCAAATCTAATTTGATTGGTGCTTGGATGGTTGAGGTAATCTTTAATAAAAATATCTCCTGGAATGCCTGGAATATGTTCTTCAATTAATGTTTCGTTATTAGTAAAATAAGTAATTCTATTGGGCGATAAAAGGTGGTCTAGTTCAAGGCCGTAAATTCTACTAGCATCTGCTTTTTTAATATAATAGTGGTCGTAATTGTCGTTATACTTATTTATAATTCTAATTCGAATGGGTTGGCTATTGCCAAAAAAACAGAAATCTACACCAGCAACGTCGAGGTGGTTGATAAAACTTAAATCGCCTTTTGTTTTAAGATAGGCATAGTTTTTTACTACTACATCTTTTAGGTGCTCCCATAAATGCATGTCATAAGATGCTTTTTCCCATGCTGTATCATTACCATGCTTGTCTTTGATAGGGGTTGTGTAATTGAATTGCAATAAGTCATTATAACTTGCGGGCAAGTCTACTTCTCTGCCATATTTAATTAAATATTCGCGCAAAGCTTTGCCAACAGGAAAAATGGGCTTTTTTCTTGACGGACGATCTGGTTGATCGCTGGTTCTTTGGTTTTCGAATAAATTAAACAATGGGTTTGCGTTTTTGTGTTTGTAAAATCAAATTTACAGTTTCTATCTCGCAATCCTTTTATTCCTGTTCGATATCTATGGCTTAAAGTTGAAAGGAAAAAACTCCCTACATTTGCAATCCTTAATTAAACTCAGTTACACACAAGTTTTATTAAAAAGGCGGAGGTGGCGAAATTGGTAGACGCACTACCTTGAGGTGGTAGCGGGGTAACAGCCGTGGGAGTTCGAATCTCCTCTTCCGCACCAGTTGCTAATAAGAGCAATCCAATAAAAAGCCTCCAAATTTTGGAGGCTTTTTATTGATTATTATTTCTATAAAAGATAAGCCGGTATCATTAAAATTGCTATTTATAATAATTAAGTATAAATAGCAATAAACTAAATTGATTTTTTATGATCGACGCTAAGATTTGCTTTTCAAACAATCGCTAGGCGTATTACCTGTTATATTCTTGAATGATCGAATAAAAGTATTCTTACATTCTTTCAGGAAGATTTATTCCCAACAATCGCATTCCTTTACTTAACACCAAAGCGGTAAGGTTGGCCAATTGTAAACGAATTAATTTTTTTTCTTCCGACTCTGCATTGGCAATTGAATGCTGGGTATAAAAAGTATTAAATAGTTTAGCTAGTTCAAATAAATAGATAGCCAATTTTGAAGGATCTTGTTCTGTAGCAGCTTCAGAAATGGTATCTGGAAAAAGTTCTAAATGTTTAGACAAAGATTTTTCTAGTGGTAATAATATTCCAGTTGCTGTATTTGTTGCAAATGATTCTGCAGAAAGTTTGCGCAAAATACTTTTAATCCTTGCGTGTGTGTATTGTATGAATGGTCCTGTAAATCCATGAAAATCTATACTTTCTTCTGGATTAAAAATCATTTTCTTTTTAGGGTCTACGCGTAGCAAAAAGAATTTAAGTGCACCTAAACCAATGGTATCATATAATTCAGCAAGTTCTTCAGTAGTAAAGTCTTTTACTTTTCCTAACTCTTCGGTTTTTTGTTGTGCGATGTTTACCATTGCATCTACCAAATCATCGGCATCTACTACAGTGCCTTCGCGGCTTTTCATTTTTCCGGTAGGTAATTCTACCATGCCATAAGACAAATGATAAATCCCATCAGCGGCAGGTATGCCAAGTTTTTGACAAATTAATTTCAGTACTTTAAAATGGTAATTCTGTTCGTCACCAACTACATAAATACTTTGGTCTGCTTTAAACTCTTGGTATTTATTTACTGCAAGTCCAATGTCTTGTGTCATGTAAACAGATGTGCCATCTTTACGTTGTACTAATTTTTCATCTAAACCATCTGCTGTTAAATCAATCCAAACACTAGTGTCTTCTTTTTGAAAAAAAACTTTTTTCTCTAAGCCGGCAGCCACTAAATCTTTACCTAATAAATAAGTTTGACTTTCAAAATAGGTTTTGTCGAAATCGCTTCCAATTTTTTTGTATGTGGTATCAAAACCGGCATATACCCATTCGTTCATTCGTTTCCACAAGTTTAAAACTTCGGCATTGCCATTTTCCCAGTCTAATAACATTTGCTGGGTAGCTTTCATAATGGGGGCTTCTTTTTCTGCTTGTGCTGCGTCCATTCCTGTTGCTACTAATGTGGCTATTTGTAATTTATATTCGTCGTTAAATTTTACATAATAATCACCTACAAAATGATCGCCTTTCATATGTGTAGATTCCGGTGTGGCGCCATTGCCAAACAGCTGCCAAGCAATCATACTTTTACAAATATGTATACCTCGGTCATTTACAATACATGTTTTAGTAACCTTGTAACCATTAGCTTTTAGAATTTCAGCAATACTCCATCCTAAAAAATTATTTCTTAAATGTCCTAGGTGTAATGGCTTATTGGTATTAGGAGAGGAGTATTCTACCATCACCGATTTTCCATTGTGTTGCTGTGTTCCAAAAAATGCATTATTCTTTTCTTGTTCCACAAAATCCATCCAAAATTGGTTGGCAACCACCAAATTCAAAAAGCCTTTAATAATATTATAACTACTAAAAAGTGTGGGATTTGCGGCTACCAATGCATCACCTAATTCTTGACCTAGTGCATCCGGAGATTTTTTTAACTGCTTTACAAAAGCAAATAAAACAACGGTATAATCGCCCTCGAATTCTGGCTTAGTGGCGTTCACTAATATTTGATCTACAGGCAAAGACAGGCCATATAATTGCTCGATGGCTTGAACAGTTGCGGTTTTTATTTTTAGTACAACACTCATTTTCTTAACATTTCTAGGCTGCAAAAGTAACAAATTAACCCCTACCTTCGCTGCCGTTAATGCGAAACTTACATGAATATATACGAAGCCTGATTCTCAGAGTTGTAGATCTGTTCTATCCGATCTTCAAAAAAATCATGCCTTTGCAAACATTTCGCTATGCTGCTTGCGGTGGGTTTAATACTAGTTTAGATATTAGTTTGTTTTTCGTTTCCTACAATTTTATATTAAAAAGACAGGCTGTTCATATTTATTCTTTAACCATTGGCGCCCATATTGCAGCATTTTTAATTGGGTTTATCGTTACATTCCCTATAGGATTTTATTTAAGTAGGTATGTTGTTTTTCAAGAGACAAGTGTTAAAAAAACAAAACAATTAGCCAAGTATTTTACGGTTGTTTTTGGCTGTTTGCTTTTAAATTACGCGTTTTTAAAAATATTTGTAGATCTGATAGGTTGGTATCCAACACCCTCTAAATTACTCACAACAATTTTTGTAGTGGCCTTTAGCTATATCAGTCAAAAGAACTTCACTTTTCGGAAAGCAGAGGACTAATTGGTTTGATATAAAACTGAAGTGTTGCCAAACCTGTGTTATCAACTTGAACAATTTTAAATTCGTGTTTGCCATTTAAATTCAATTGAATACTGTGGTGGGTATACTCGTCGTACGCCACAATTTTTGCATCCCAGGCATTTATTTGTTCTACACCATCCACCCATAATTTTACCAAATCATCTGCGGTAATGCCAATTTCGTAATTTCCTTTTTTTAAATCTAGTACACTGGTAGCAACAGTTGCAAATGAATCTGCAGGTAGTTTCGGTGCTATTTTCCCCCACCAAACAAAATCTAGTGCAGCAATGCTTGTGTCCTGTAAAGGTTTTGTGTTTAATAATTCTGTAAAAGCACGGTATTGTGTATTTGGATTTGTAGTACTATCCCAAGCAAACCATTTTACACGCCAGGTATTTTTAGGGTCAAATGTTGAATAAGAAAAATTTTGTTCAGTATTTTCCTTTTTTGTTTGTCCAAACTGATCAATAAATTTTGCTCCAGTATAATTTAGTTGAATGCTTTTTTGTTGGGTAGTATCAATCATTTTTGCTACCAGTGTAGATGGAAAACTATCTACTCCTTTTGTAATAATTTGGTATCCCGATATTGAACCGACATTCCATTTTCCTTGAGGTCCTAAAACTTCAAAATGCATTTGTTGATTGCTGTCGATATTTTTTAACCATAGTAGGGGATATTTAAAATTATAAGGACCCCATGGTGTAATTCTTATTTCTTGATTGCCTTGCGGAAATGCTTGTGCTGGAAGGGTTGTGTACTTAATGGTATTTAATCTTTTGTCTTTTTGAATATCTAATTCTAGCGCTTCTGATTCTCTGCTAGTATCCAATTCACTAATTCTATCGCCTAATTTAAATTCATTTTTTGCATTTGTTTTTTGATTACCACTAAATACAATGGTATCGGTTCCCATAATATCATAAACAGTATTATTGTTCATAAAACGATTTGCAGCTATCCAATAAATTTTACTTTGGGTATTGCGTTTTGTAGGATAAATCCAACTATCAGATTGTTTGGCAGCAGACCATAATTTAATAGCCGTTCTGTCTGAATTAAATTCATTAAGGGCAATATTAATAGACTGTCCGTGTTCAATGCCAATGGCTGTTTTATTGTGTGCAAATTGGTTGTCGGATAAATCGCTATCATAACTATAGCCTGCCCAAATGCCATAGTCGCATCCAACAATTCTATTGTGTAAAACACTATTACTACTAAAGGTTATTTCAACACCATTGTTTGAGGCATATGAAAAATCATTGCCATAAATAAAATTATTATTACATCCACCAAGCCCAGTATCCATAGTGGTTTGACCTGCCCATAGAAAAAATCCATCACCACTATGCGTAGCAGAATTGTAGGCAAAAATATTGTCGCTAGATTGTTCAAATGCCAATATGCCCGAACTATCTTGTCCGCGTTGGTATTTGCCATAATAATATCCGCGAATATTAAAGTCTAATTTATTGTGGTATATTTTATTATTACTACTTCTATACATGCCAATACCCAACCCGGAATTAAAAGAAAAATCATTGTCTAGCACTTCAGTACCATTGCATTTGGTCATTAACAACGCGCATTGAACTCCTGTAATTTGATTGTTTTGAATAAATGCTTTGGTACAATTATTTAAATAAATAGCAGCACCATATCTTTTCCATTCGCCATGGTCATTTTTATGGTAACTCATCCAATCACTCACATCTTCTCTAATAGTATTGCTGTGTAATTCAGGGCGCCAATTATAACTGAGGTTGCAATTAATTATAGATAAGTTCTTTACGCTGTCGGCTTCAATAGCTATTTTATATCCACTGATATTGGCATTTTTTAAGATGATATTTTCTGAACCGGGGCTGATTTTTATGGCCAGACCATGCATTTTATTGGGTGCATTAAATGATGGTGTACCTAATAGTTTCGCCTCATTAAAATCAACTGTTATGTTTTTTCCTGAGATGGTGATGACTGCATTTATTAGGTTGGCTGGAGCTTCTAAAAGGTATTCTGTTCGTTCAATTAGGGTATTTGATTGAATGAGCATCCCCTGTTTTAATGGGGTGCTTGATTGACAAAATCCTATGATTGGCAAGCCAACTAATAGTATAATACAATTGAATAATCTGCCTTTTTGCATCCTTAAAAATAGGCAATAGCCATAGTTTTAGTTAGATTTTGGTATAATAATCTTGGTTTATTTAAGTTTGGTAGCCCAATCAAATAGCTGTTTTAGACTCAATCTGGCATATTATTTTGCCATATCGGATAGAAAAAGGAGTAATTGTCTGTCAGTTGCTGACATTTTTGCACATTGTTGGCGATGGCATAATGATTGACTATGTCGAAGTACGATTTCAAGTAGAAGTCGATGATAAAAAATATTTATATGGGAAAGATTATCGGTATTGACTTAGGAACAACCAATAGTTGCGTTTCTGTAATGGAAGGTAACGAACCAGTTGTAATAGCCAATGATGAAGGACGTAGAACAACTCCTTCGGTTGTTGCATTTTTAAAGAATGGAGAACGTAAAGTAGGAGATCCTGCTAAACGTCAAGCCATTACTAATCCGCAAAACACCATTAGTAGTGTGAAGCGTTTTATGGGTCGTCGTTTCGACGAGGTAACAGAAGAAATCAGCCATTGGAGTTATAAAGTTGCCAAAGGCGATAATAATACTGTGCGTGTAGCTATCGATGATCGCTTGTATACACCACAAGAAATTTCTGCCATGATTTTGCAGAAAATGAAAAAAACAGCTGAAGACTATTTAGGTCAAGAAGTGACTGAAGCGGTTATTACTGTTCCAGCGTATTTTAACGATGCACAACGCCAAGCAACCAAAGAAGCTGGTGAAATTGCTGGATTAAATGTTCGCAGGATTGTAAACGAACCAACTGCTGCTGCTTTGGCTTATGGTTTAGACAAAAAAAATATTGACCAAAAAATTGCTGTATTCGATTTAGGTGGTGGAACTTTTGATATTTCAATCCTTGAATTAGGTGATGGTGTATTTGAAGTAAAATCAACTAATGGAGATACACACTTAGGTGGTGATGATTTTGATAAAGTAATCATGGATTGGTTGGCTCAAGAGTTTAAAAACCAAGAAAACATTGATTTACGTAAAGATCCAATGGCTTTACAACGTTTAAAAGAAGCGTCTGAAAAAGCAAAAGTTGAATTGAGTTCTTCTTCTGAAACTGAAATCAACTTACCTTATATCACTGCTGTTGATGGTGTTCCAAAACACTTAGTAGTGAAATTGTCTCGTTCTAAATTTGAAGCATTAGCAGATAATTTATTCACTCGTTGTTTGAAACCTTGCGAAGCTGCTTTGAAAGATGCAGGTTACAATATTTCTCAAATTGACGAAGTGATTTTAGTAGGAGGTTCAACACGTATTCCTAAAGTACAAGATATTGTAGAAAAATTCTTTGGTAAAAAACCAAACAAAGGTGTTAACCCCGATGAAGTTGTTGCAATTGGCGCAGGTATTCAGGGTGCAGTTTTAAGTGGTGATATTAAAGATGTATTGTTATTAGATGTTACGCCATTGAGTTTAGGTATTGAAACAATGGGTGGTGTAATGACTACTATGATTACTTCTAATACAACCATTCCTACCAAAAAAATGGAAGTATATTCAACTGCTAGTGATAGTCAACCAGGTGTTCAAATCCATGTATTACAAGGAGAACGCCCTATGGCTAATCAAAATAAAAGTTTGGGTACATTTAACCTAGACGGAATTCCACCAGCACCAAGAGGCGTACCTCAAATTGAAGTTACTTTTGATATTGATGCGAATGGTATGTTGCATGTAAGTGCAAAAGACAAAGGCACTGGAAAAGAGCAAAAAATTAGAATTGAAGCGGGTAGCGGTTTGAGCAAAGAAGAAGTTGAACAAATGAAGGCTGAAGCAAAAGCGAACGAAGCTTCTGATAAAGAAACAAGAGATCGCGTTGAAAAATTCAACCAAGCAGATAGTTTGATTTTCCAAACTGAAAAACAATTCAAAGAATTTGGCGACAAAATTCCAGAAGACAAAAAAGCACCAATTGAAGCGGCTTTGGCTAAATTAAAAGAAGCACACAAAAACGAAGATGTTACTGCCATTGATGCTGCTACAGCAGAAATGAATACTGCTTGGACTGCTGCTAGTGAAGAAATTTACAAAGCACAAGCAGCCGCAGGTGGTGAACAACCAGGTGCAGGCGCTCAAGCTGATGGTGCTCACCAACAGCAAGCGAATGATACCGTAACAGATGCTGAATTTGAAGAGGTTAAATAAGCTTAATTAATCAATATTTGTGAAAGGCGCTCAGTAAAATGAGCGCCTTTTTGGTTTTTATAACTGATTTTATTTATCTTGTATTTTATGAGCCTACAAAAATCTTTTGTTTACTCCAATAGCCCGGAGCCGCATAGACTTAGAACCAAAGAAATATTAAAGGAAAATCCAGCCATTCGTCAACTCATTGGAAAGAATCCTAATAGTTTTTTTATTATACTTTTTTTAGTGGCCTTGCAAATTGGCTTGAGTTGCTTACTTGTAAACCAATCTTGGTGGTTGGTATTTGGAGCAGCCTATTTGATTGGTGCTTTTGCCGACCATGCATTGTTTGTAATGGTGCATGAATGCGCGCACCGATTGATTTTTAAAAATCCTATTGCCAATCGATTGGCTGGAATTTTAGCCAATATCCCACAAATTTTTCCAAGCTCGGTTTCTTTTGAGCGGTATCATATTAAGCACCATTCTTTTCAAGGTGTTATGGAATTAGATGGTGATTTACCTAATGAATGGGAAGCCAAACTAATTGATAATTATTTTATTGGAAAAGCAATTTGGTTATTGTTTTATCCAATTTTTCAGGTGTTTCGTTTGGGTCGATTAAGAGAAATAAAACCTTTTGATGGCTGGATTGCGCTAAATGTTTTGGTGCAAATAGTTTTTATGGGATTGGTTTGGGTTGTTTTAGGTCCTAAAGCAATGGTTTTTTTAGTAGCTAGTTTTTTCTTTTCGGTTGGCTTGCATCCTTTGGGAGCAAGATGGATTCAAGAGCATTATTTGTTGAATGGAGACCAAGAGACATTTAGTTATTATGGTCCATTAAACACTGTTGCATTTAATGTTGGATACCATAACGAGCACCACGATTTTCCTTCTGTTCCATGGAATAAATTACCGCAAATCAGGTCTATCGCTCCAGCTTCTTATAATGCATTGGTATACCATACATCTTGGACCAAACTCTTTATTCGATTTTTATTTGACAAAGAAATCTCTTTGTTTTCTAGGGTGGTAAGAAGTAATAGGGGCAAGGTTCCTTTAACGGATGAGTCTAAACCAGATGTTGAATTAACATAAGCAAATAAAGCGTTCTTAGACTTATTACAAATGCTAGTAGTAGTTGTATCTTTAATGTTTAATTGAATGCTATGTTACAAAAGCTTGTTTACATTGTTTCTGCAGTACGTACACCAATGGGAAGTTTTGGTGGAAGTTTAAAAGATTTTTCAGCACCAGAATTGGGCGCTATTGCTATTAAAGCAGCAGTGGAGCGTGCAGGAATTTTACCAACAGCTGTTCAAGAAGTTTTAATGGGATCTGTGCTACAATCCAATCTGGGTCAAGCTCCTGCAAGACAAGCTTCGAAATTTGCAGGGTTGCCAGACAGTGTTATTTGTACCACCATTAATAAGGTTTGTGCCAGTGGAATGAAAGCCATTGCACAAGGGGCTCAGTCAATTTTATTGGGTGATGCAGATGTGGTTGTGGCAGGTGGAATGGAGAGTATGAGCAATGTTCCTTTTTATAGCCCTCATACAAGATGGGGTAATAAATATGGCCATGTAAGTTTGGTGGATGGATTGGTGAAAGATGGGCTAACAGATGTGTACCATAATTATGCTATGGGGAATGCTGCAGAACTATGTGCTAAGGAATTAAATATTAGTAGAGAAGCACAAGATGCATTTGCAATAGAAAGTTATACTCGAAGTCAGGCTGCCATTAATAAGGGTTATTTTGATGCAGAAATTATTCCAGTTTCTATCCCACAAAAAAAAGGGGAACCTATTTTATTTTCAAAAGACGAAGAAGCTTTTAATGTGCAGTTTGATAAAATTCCAAATCTAAAACCTGCTTTTCAAAAAGAGGGAACTGTCACTGCGGCGAATGCCTCTACCATGAATGATGGTGCGGCTGCTTTGGTATTGATGAGTAAAGAAAAAGCAGACGAATTAGGTATTAAACCAATTGCAATTATTAGAAGTTATGCCGATGCTGCACAAGCACCAGAATGGTTTACAACTGCGCCTGCAATTGCTATTCCTAAAGCAGTAGCCAAAGCTGGATTAACAATGAACCAAGTTGATTTTATAGAATTAAATGAAGCATTTTCTGTTGTGGGAATTGCTAATACACAGTTGATGCAATTAGATCCTGCCAAAGTGAATGTAAATGGCGGTGCTGTTGCTTTAGGACATGCGTTGGGTTGTAGTGGTGCGCGCATTATTGTAACGCTTATTCAGGTATTAAAACAACAAGGTGGTAAAATTGGTGCAGCCGGAATTTGTAATGGAGGAGGCGGAGCTAGCGCAATGGTAATAGAGAATTGCTAATTATTTTTTTCTTGCTTTTACAATAGCATCGAAAGGTCCGTATTTGTGTTGCATTTCACTGAAACTATCTGCGTAAGGACCATAAGGATAATCAATTGGTTTCTTAGCTTTATTTGGCCAATCTGCAGCTTGATTTTTACTAGGCCGTGGCTGCGAATTAATGTATGCTGCAATATCCCAAGCCGCTTCATTACTAAGTATAGGATGATGATAGTTTACAGGATTGGGCATATTGTTTTTAATAAATCCTGCAAGTCTTGAAATTCTAAATAATCCTGCGGCATTATTGTAACTATGTTCGCCCCAAAGTGGTGGATACATATAGCCAATTCCATCAATAGCAGCTTGGCCTTGACCATTTGCTAAATGACATTTAAGGCAAGCGTTAGTATATAATATTTTTCCTTCAATAGGGTTTGCTGCCCGTGTTAAAAAAGCTAGGTCTTGAATGCCTGTGCCTTTTGGTTTGGTGCCCTTTGGTATATTTTTCCCTAGCCATAAAAAGTAAGCTTTAATAGCCAACATTTCTTTACTCAAACTATCAAGCGGTTGGCCATTTAAACTACGTTGCAAACAATCGTTCACTCGCATTTCAATCGATTCAATTTTACCACTTCTGTCTCGGTATTTAGGATACATAGATGCTACTGCCCCATAATTATTACCCCAAGGTTTGGTGCCCGCTTCTAAATGACAATTTTGACAATTCATACCATTGGTTTGGTGGGCTACAATGCCTGCTGGGCCTAGATAGTAGGCGGTATTGGCAATTAAATTTCTACCGTATTGAATTTGTTTTCCTAATGAATCGGTAGGGATTTGATAGGGGCCAGGACCCGTCCAACAATTAGCAGAATCAATTACATTATTTGTTGCTATAGTAGTAACTGGTTCATTTTTAAAAAAGAAATTGGCAATGCCTATCAATAGAGATATGGTAATTAATAGGTATCCAATTTTTTTCATAAAATATTAGTGCGGTAATTTGTTGCGGATCAATCCATAAAACCAAGTACCCGCAATTGCACTCAATAAAGTTACAATTGTAACGGATACGCCGGTACCTATTTGTGCAAATAATGGTCCAGGGCATGCACCTGTAATGGCCCAGCCAAATCCAAATAGTAGTCCACCAATTACTTGTCCAATATTAAAAGGCTTTTGGTCGAGTAATATTTTTTCGCCGTAGATGGTTTTAATATTAAATCGTTTAATTAAAAAAACAGATAGGGCGCCTACTACCACTGCAGATCCAATAACACCATACATATGAAAACTTTGTAGTCGAAACATTTCTTGTATGCGAAACCAAGAAATAATTTCTGCTTTTACAAAAATAATTCCAAATAAAATACCTGTTATTACATATTTAATATTGTACCAAAAAGGGTGTACCAACTCGCTATCATTAGTGCATGTAGCATCTAATGAACGGATTTCAAAATCGTTGTCGGGCGTATTTTTTTGCATCAATTATAATTGTAAAATGAAGGGAAGAATAATATTGGCCATGATAAATCCACCAATCATAAAACAGCAAGTAGCTACTAGTGATGGCCATTGCAAATTGCTTAGTCCGGTAATGGCATGGCCCGATGTGCAACCACCTGCATAACGGGTGCCAAAGCCCACTAAGAATCCGCCAAAAACCATTAATAGCAAGCCTTTTAAGTGAAATAGTGCTTGCCAATTAAAAATATCTACTGGAATTAGTTGGCTATAATTGGTAATGCCATATCCTTTTAATTCGGCTACTAAATTTGCATTTACTTGAATAGGGTTTGGGTTATTAATAAAACGCACTGCTATTAATCCGCCCAAAAATATGCCAAGTACAAAAAAAAGATTCCAAACTTCTTTTTTCCATTCGTATTTAAAATAGGGAATTTTTGCAGGTAAACAGGCTGCGCAAATATGCCTTAATGCACTAGAAATGCCAAAGCGTTTGTTGCCGATTAATAATAATGCAGGAACTGTTAGTCCTATCAATGGCCCAGCTATATACCAAGGCCAAGGTTGTTTGATCCATTCAATCATTTTCGTTCTTTAGTCTATAAAAATAGTAGAAATATTGCAAAATTCAGCATCTGCTTATTTAATGCATACAACAGGTAGTGGATTGTTAGAAAAATAGTTCTTGTAATATGATGTAAATACCTGCGAGTAAAATAAAAATACCAAATCCTTTTTTAAGATTTTCTGCAGGTACTCTAGTGCCAATTTTATTGCCAATATAGGTACCAATAACTGCACAAGCAGTGAGTGTTAGTAGTAGTTTCCAATGAATTTCATAATGGGCCATATCGGTAGCAAATCCAAATAAAGCATTTAGCGCAATGATTAATAAGGAACTGCCAATAGCTTGTTTCATGGGTAGGTTAAAAGAAAAAAGTAGTACAGGTATAATTAAAAATCCTCCACCTGCACCCAATAAACCAGTGAGCGCGCCTATTTGAATTCCCTTAATTAAAGCCGTCTGTTTGCTTATAATAGGTTGATTTGAAATAGATACATGTGCTTTTA
The DNA here is from genome assembly GCA_037132335.1 of Sediminibacterium sp. Lineage (GTDB taxonomy): Bacteria > Bacteroidota > Bacteroidia > Chitinophagales > Chitinophagaceae > Sediminibacterium. The sequence goes on from JBAXPJ010000056.1 coordinate 16,007, forward strand.
AAATCATATTAAAAGAAGCCAAAATCATTAAGATGGCTAATAAAAACATGGTAAGGAACGACCTTGTAATAATGTATTGCTGAAATTGAAAAAGTTGTTCTGGAATAATAGGTAGTAAAAAATGTCGGATCATTACAACTGTAATAATAGAGGTAATGCCAAAATAAAAACTAGCATTGAAATTGATATTGCCATTTTTATAACTATTTACGGCGCCGGCCAAACTACTGATCCCAACAATAAATAAAGAATAGCCAGTGGCAATGGTTGGAGGGATATGAAATAAATAAACAAGTAATGGAATGGTTAATATAGAACCACCGCCTCCAATTAAGCCCAAAGACACCCCAATTAATAAGGCAAATATAAAGCCCGCTATTTCCATACGCGTTATTTAAATGAATACAAAGGTGCAATAATAAAAGTGACTTTTATCATACAAGTTTTAAATAAAATTCAGGAACTTCAGTAAAACAACTAATATGATTATCAATAAAAAATCTATACGCGAATTACACTTTACCCACGAATTGTGGTTGATTGAAATGGCCTATTGGAAAGAAGAGATAACAGTATTGGATAAATACTTGGCCGAAGTAACTAAGTTGTATACCGACAATGCCATAAGGGCGGAGGTAGAAAGGTTCCAGAATCAGTTTATCATTCAGCAAAATTTCATCAATTCTTTAAAAAACGATGTAAAAGCGCAGGAGAATTTAATTCAAAAACTAGAGTTGGATATTAATAGCAAAATATTACAGCAGAAAAAATCCGACGATGAGTATGAGATTCGCGATAAAATGCTCACCAACCAAAAATTGTATGTTGAGTTAAAGGAATCATTTAAAAAATGGTTGTCAAATAAACTTTAAACTAAGTTTACTTGCTCTATAAGTTCATCCATGCTAATACCCATATGGGTTTCGCTATAGGTGCAATT
>JBAXPJ010000057.1:0-16552 GCA_037132335.1 Sediminibacterium sp.
CCTGCAGCTTCATCGGTAGTAAAAGTTTCTATTCCTTGTTTTACGCGATCGTATTTTGATTGATAAGTAACAATACTTCTTTCGAATTGCGATAAGGCTTTTGCAATGGCTATTGAATCAATAGTAGTTGTACCAAATGCGTTTTTAAACAATGCAGGATAATAACTTACTGATTTTACTTTTGCTTCTAATGCCGACAATGTCATGTCCATTTCTACATGGTTTTGTATGGGCATTAGCGCTTGTTTTTCTAAGGTTGCAGCGCGTTCGTCCCAAAACATTTTTCCAGATTTATAGAATCGAATATTTAAAATAGCCATTGAATTCCTACTAGTTAATGAGCCGTCTAATCCTTTGCTTAAAGCAGTTGTATCATCAAAAGAAAATTGTTGTTTATGACAAGAGCCGCAACTAGTGGTACTATTTCGGCTCAATTGTTTGTCGTAAAATAACACCCTGCCCAAAGTGGCGCCAGCATTGGTTATTGGATTGGTTAATGGCGTATTGTCTGATGCAATTAGGGCTGTTTGTACATGCGTTGGATATTTATCTAAATAATCAAATAAAGTAGCTGGTAGTGTTGGAAGCAATTCCGTACTTGTAACAGGAGTAGTAATAATGTCTGCTGTAGATTTATTTAAAACTGTTACCGATTCTGATTTAGTACAGAATTGAAAAAAAATGGCAGCAGAAAATAGAATGATTGATATGATTAACTTTTTCAAATTAGGGAATTTAGTAGTTAATAAATACGGTTACAGTTTTATGACATTGAATGATGAATTTAGTTTAGTGAAGAAATTTCGTTTTAACATCCCCTTATATTTCCTTTACATTTGCTTTAACATGGGACAGAAAAAATTAATTCGATTCGAAGCCATTAAAGGTTTTTCTAATGTACACGAATACCCGCAAGGCATGCAGGGTAAATGGAATGGGTATTTTAAAAACGAAAATCCTGTTACATTAGAACTTGCTTGCGGCAAAGGAGAATATGCAGTGGGTTTGGGTACATTATACCCTAATAGAAATTTTATAGGAATAGATATTAAAGGAAATAGAATTTGGCGTGGGGCTAAAACCGCTTTAGATAATGAACTAACTAATGTGGCTTTTATCCGCTCTCATATAGATAAAATTACCGACTACTTTAACCCCGGCGAAATTTCTGAAATCTGGATTACGTTTCCCGATCCACAACTAAAAAGCGCTAGGGCAAAAAAAAGACTAACGCATCCTAAGTTTTTGCGATTGTACCAACAAGTACTAGTGAGTGGGGGAAAGGTTCATTTAAAAACAGATAGCCCAAATTTGTACCATTTTACGCAAGCTGTAATAAACTTATTTGCACTTCCGGTGTTAGAAGATTCAGACCACGTGCATTCCTTGCCAGAAATTAAGCCCGAACTGCTTATAAAAACACATTATGAGCAGCTAGATATAGCACAAAGCAGTCGTATTCACTACCTCTGTTTTGAATTGAACAAGGAATTGCCAATTGAAAAAGACACAGTTTTAAAACAAATACTCAGTGAGCAAGAACCTGATTGAATCAGTTGATTTTTATTACGATGAAAATGGCAATGTTGTTTTCACCGAACTATTCCACCTACACAAAGGTGTTTGTTGCGGAAACGGATGTCGTCATTGCCCCTTTAATTTTGAATCTGTTCCAGAACCAAAAAGGTCTACATTACTAGCACAAGTAAAAGCCTAATCTATCATGGCTAAAGCAACAAAAAATAAGCAACCTAATAGCCTCCCAACATTACTTATTAATGGCAAAAAAGAATCGAGTTTTTTTGAACAAGTGTACGATGTTGTACGACTCATTCCCAAAGGCAGGGTAACTAGTTATGGTGCTATTGCTGCTTATTTAGGTTCTAAAAAAAGCGCCCGAATGGTTGGATGGGCCATGAATAACGCCCACCAAATTCTGCCGAAACTGCCTGCCCATAGGGTTGTTAACCGCAATGGCATGCTAAGTGGTAAAGCGCATTTTGCCACACCCACCCTCATGGAAGAATTATTAGCCAAAGAAAACGTATTGCTAAAAAACGACTGTATTATAAACTTTGCAGAAAAATTCTGGGACCCCGCAATTGAATTAGCCCTTTAAATTTATTACGCGTAAAAAGGCTTTATCATCCAATAAACCACAGGCCCAGTAATAGCAACATACAACCATAATGGCCATGTGATTTTTGCTAATTTTTTATGTACCGCAAACTCGGCAGTTAATGCACGATAAGCAGTAAATAAAATAAATGGCAGAATGATTGCTGCTAAAAATATATGGGTAGATAAAATAATTAAGTAAATAGTTCTTGTGCCACCAACCGCTAATTTTTCTTCGTCCGATACAATGCCATTGTGGTCTGCGTCTCCAAATTTAGATTCGCCCGCTAACAAATGGTGTGCAATATAAGACACCAAAAAAAGCACCGATAATACTAGTGCTGCCATCATTAATTGTTTATGCAATTGGTATTTATTATTTTTTACTGCTACCAATGCCGCTACTAACAAAACTGCAATAGTTGCATTTACAAATGCATTAAACGCGGCAAACAAATGCACATCAAACCCCAAATTAATTTGCAATTTAAACTGCGTTAAAAAACTAACAGCAGCAAACACAACCACAGAAAAAATGCCTATTAACCAATATGCTTGTTTGTCGTTTTTTTGAATGGATGCTTCTAACATATAGGTCCTTTTTAAATTATTAATTTGCTTTTTATAACAACTAATTAAGCCGGTTGTTTACTAGCCGTTAATTTTTCGTCTGGCATTCATGTACACCATAAAAAACAAAACAGCAGCAACAATTATTAACCACAACCAAGTCAGGTCAATAATTTCCATAAACACAGTACTCTTTTGTTTCTTGTCTTTTTCCAACATCAACAAGCCAATATCTCTGGCCAATTTTGAAATTGCATTGGTATCTAATCCATTGTAATAGCCCCGTACCAAATGCTGTTTGTCTATTAATACAAATCTGCTAGTGTGTACAAAATCGGGGCTAATAGGCTCTTCGCTAAATTTATCAACCTTTAGTTCTTCAAATGCAAATTTATAAATCGAGTCACGGCTGCCTGTAAGCATCCACCAGTTGTCGTGGTTTACGCCAAATTTATCGGCATAGTTTTTTAACACCGCTACTGAGTCTCTTTCAGGATCTACTGTAAAGGAAACGAATTGCACTATTGAGGTATCAATTTTGTTGCGCACATTGCCACCCAATATAAAAGAGTGTTGCAGCTTGCGCATATTTTGTGTGAGCCTAGGACAAATGCTTCCACAACTAGTAAAAAAGAAATTTGCCACAATGATTTTTCCTTTTTTATCGAATAGGTTTACAGAGTCTCCCAACTGGTTTACAAGACGTATATCTGCCGTTGTATGCCAAATACTATCTGTTTTTTCTTTACCCTTGTTAATTGTAGTTACTACCGTGTCTAGTAAATATTTTCTTGGCATATTAACCGCGTTGTCGCTGGCATATTTCAATACTATATAACAGAGTACTGGTAATAATAACGCTACTGCCAATCCTAATAAGGCTTTCCTATTCATAGTGCAAAAGTAATACAATAAAAAAGCCACCACAAACTGTGGTGGCTTAAAAATTGCTTTATGCTAAAAAATTAGAAATTATTTTTTTTCAGCAGCAGGCTCTTTGCCTTCTGCTTTCTCTGGCACTTTAATGGTGCTTTGCTCTTTAAAGTGTGGATCGAAGGTGTTACGAAGGTTTCTAAACGAGTTACCGTCCCACAAGAATGCGGTAATAAACCAAACAAATAACATCAAAGGCACACAAATAGTCATAATCAAGTTTTTTACTTCGTGCTTTAAGTGCATAAAATAAGCCACAATGTAAAATGCTTTTGCCATCATTAAAATAACAATGGTTCCTTTTATAGCCAAGCGAAAGGCTGGTGCAGTGATACCCATCATCCAAAACCCTAATATCAATTCTACAATGGTAAGAACCGATAATATAATGGTTACTTTAATAATTTCTTTATTGCCTCCGCCACTATGCGCTTCGTGTGTTGCTGTATGTTCCATATTATTTTTACTTAATTGTTAAGTGTTGAATGTTAGATTAGGTAGAAACAAGTAAATACAAATACCCAAACCAAATCTACAAAGTGCCAATACAATCCTGCTTTTTCAATCATTAGGTAATGGCCACGTTTTTCGAATTTATCTGTCAAGGTCATTATTAACATGATAATATTAATGATTACACCAGAGAATACGTGGAAACCATGGAAACCAGTAATGGTAAAGAAGTAGTTGGTAAAATTGGTTGACGAAGCTGTTCCATCGGCATTCATGAATGGATTTCTACCCCACCAAGCACCTTCATGAAACAAGTGATTCCACTCCCAAGCCTGACAGCTCAAGAACGCAATTCCCCCAATAATGGTAAGAATCAAGTTGAACGAAACTGCTTTTTTATTCATTTCTTGACCAGCTTTAACGGCCAAGACCATGGTTACAGAACTAATAATCAAAATAAAAGTCATTACGCTCACAAACACCAAAGGTGCGTGAACCCCTTCTGGTGCAAATGGGAAACTTCTAAATACATGGTTCGGGTCAGGCCATCCATTGGTTGAAAAACGAATGGTACCATAAGAAATCAAAAATGCGCCAAAGGTGAAGGCATCGCTCATTAAGAAATACCACATCATCAATTTGCCGTACTCTACATTGAATGGGCTTTTCCCGCCACCCCAAAGGTTCGTTGTTGTTGCAGTTGTTGTAGTTGACATGTTTATGCTAAAAATTTCGGTACAAAAATATTGGCTCGCATTGAAAAAAAGTGATTAACACTCAAATTTTTCTTTTGCTACCCAATCCAGTTATAAAATAAAAACAAGTATATCCAAAGTAGATCTACAAAATGCCAGTAGGTTCCCACAATTTCTGTTGGAACTATGCTGAAATTAGATAGATTTTTACTAAACGCTTTAATTAAAATAAACAATAAGGCAATTACCCCTCCTAACACATGTAGCATGTGCAATAAAGTGATCACAAATAAAAATGATGCAGCTGAATTGCTTTTAGGACCAATCATGGTAATATGCTTAGCTTCCAATTCTTTAAACCCATAAGCTTGCATTACCAAAAACAAAACACCTAAAGCAAATGTTAGGGTTAAAAATATTTTATACTGGTCAATTTTTTTTGCTGAAAAAGCTTTGGCAGATAAGTACATGGTTACACTACTAATAATAATTACAGCCGTTGAATACCAAAAAATTAATGGCAAATCAAATTGCAACCAAGTACTCTGATTTTTTTTAACGATGTAAGCACTTGTTAATCCGGCAAACATCATTATCATACTACCCAACCCTACCCATAAAGTAAATTTATGTGGATGAATTTTTTGTGGCGTATTTAGTGATGCTGTTGAAGCCATTTTATATTTTTTATGCTACTTTCTAACGCGTTAATTAATGTATTTTATCTGCCAACAAAGCCAATAAAACAATTGGCAAATAGATATAACTACTAAACATTACCCTTCTTGCCGCTTTAACATCCATCTCTTTGTATAATCGCAAACTCTGAACAACCATAAACAAATTACAGAGAATGAGAATATACATACTCACCTGACCTGTTAATCCAAAATAATGTGGCAAAATGCCCACTGGAATCATTAACACCGAATACATCACCGCTTGTAAAGCAGTGAACTTAGTAGGCCCTTTATCGGAGGGTAATAGTTTAAACCCAACCCTACTATAATCGGTATGTGACACCCAAGCAATTGCCCAAAAATGCGGAAACTGCCATAAAAATTGTATCCCAAATAATATCCATCCGCCCATTGCAAAATCATCATTCCCTGCAACCCATCCAATTAAGCAAGGAAAAGCGCCAGGAAAAGCACCAATCAATACTGCTATTGAATTTATTTTTTTTAGCGGTGTATATATAAAAGCATACAAAAACAAACTAAACAAAGAAAGCAATGCCGATGAAAGGTTAAAAAAATACCACATCATCCAACATCCAACCACTCCTGCAACTGCTGCAAAAACATAGGCTTCAGACTGTTTCATTCTTCCACTAGCAACAGGCCTTTTACCTGTTCTTTTCATTTGCGCATCTGTATCTTTTTCTACAGCTTGGTTAATTGCGTTTGCACTACCTGTAATTAGCATGCCAGCTAAAAAAAGGATCAATATCATTGCCAAATTGTAGCCAACTATTTTAGTTGCCAATAAATAACAAATCACACATGAAAACACAACTGTAAAACTCAAGGTGAATTTTGTCAGTTCAAAGTAATCTTTCACCTTACTAGCAAGCGAATAAGATGTGTTTTGAGTGTCGGTTTGTTTTTCGTTCATTAGTTAATCATACCTAATAAAAATTAGGTATGGGTTGTTTTAATGTTTTGTTTCTTCTTCGCCTACCGGAGTAGTTTGTGGTGTAAAGTCTACGCCATCTTTACCGTAATCATACGGCCAACGGTAAACCTCAGGAATTTCTCCTACCCAGTTACCATGACCCGGACGTATTGGGGTAGTCCACTCTAATGTGTTTGATTCCCAAGGGTTTTGAGTTGTTACTTTTCTGCCCTTGAAAATTGAATAGAAGAAATTAATTAAGAATAATATTTGTACAGCAAATACAATGATTGATACTATACTAATAAACCTATTTAAATCTTGGAATTGCTTAAAGCTTTCCCAATTACTAAAATCGTAATAACGACGAGGCATACCCGCTAAGCCTTCGTAGTGCATTGGCCAGAAAATCATATAAGCACCTGCAATAGTTACCCAAAAATGGATATAGCCCATTGTATTGTTTAAATACTTACCATACATTTTAGGAAACCAATGATACACTCCTGCAAACATACCAAACATAGAAGCCACACCCATTACAATGTGAAAGTGGGCAACTACAAAATAGGAATCGTGTAAGTGAATATCTAATGCAGAATTACCTAACCAAATACCGGTTAATCCGCCTGAAATAAATAAACTAACAAATCCAATTGCAAACATCATACCTGGAGTGAAACGGATATTCCCTCTCCAAAGTGTGGTTAGCCAGTTAAACACTTTAATAGCAGATGGAACGGCAATTAATAAAGTCAATAACACAAACACCGAACCTAAGAACGGATTTAATCCTGTTACAAACATATGGTGCGCCCAAACTAAGAATGCTAAAATGGCAATTGCAAATAAAGAGCCAACCATGGCCATGTATCCAAAAATTGGTTTGCGAGAGTTTACAGATAAAATTTCCGACACCATACCCATGGCAGGTAACAAAATGATATACACCTCTGGGTGACCTAAAAACCAAAATAAGTGTTGGAACAAAATAGCACTACCACCTTCGTTAGGCAAAGCACCAACTCCATTTACAAAAATATCGGACAGATAAAAACTTGTTCCAAAATTTCTATCAAAAATTAATAAGATAAAACCAGACAATAATACTGGGAATGATAACACTCCTAATACTGCAGTAAAAAATAAAGCCCAGATGGTTAAAGGTAAGCGCGTCATGCTCATTCCTTTTGTACGCATGTTTAAAATGGTAGCGATATAATTTAATCCACCCAATAAAGAGGATACAACAAATAATGCCATTGAAACAATCCATAAATCCATTCCTGTTTTAGAACCCGGTGAAGCATCACCCAAAGCACTAAGTGGGGGATATGCCGTCCAGCCTCCGCTGAATGGTCCTGTTTGAACAAACAAAGAAGAAAGCATTACCATACTAGCCGTAAAAAAGAACCAATAGCTAAGCATGTTTAAAAAAGGCGATGCCATATCTCTAGCACCAATTTGCAATGGAATTAAAAAGTTCGCAAACGTACCACTCAATCCTGCAGTTAGTACAAAGAATACCAATACTGTTCCGTGAGTAGTAATCAAAGCATAATAAGCTTCAGGTGTAATATGACCACCTTTAGCCCATTTACCCAACAGGTCTTCCATCCAAGGGAAACTGGTATCTGGATAACCCAATTGTAAACGGAACAAAACACTCATAAATCCACCTAATACGGCCCAAACCATACCAGTTATTAAAAACTGTTTAGCAATCATTTTGTGATCTTGACTAAACACGTATTTAGTGATAAAAGTATCATGGTGTGCGTGTTCGTGAGAATGATCTCCGTGTAGAACTGCTTCGTTACTCATACTCTGATTCTTTATAATTTCTTCTTATAATAATTAACTGCTTTTTTACAAGCGGCCGATTTGATACTAATTTTTTGCCATTGTTTTAGTCACTAATTTAGTGCTATCACTAGGTTTTGCATTTGATGGATCCTTGTCTGGAAAAGCAGCAAAATAATAAGGCTTTTGCTTAGCCATCCAAAGGTCATATTCTTCTTGTGATACTACTTCTATAATTCCTTTCATTGAATAGTGTCCATTACCGCATATTTGATCGCAACTGATTTCGTAAGCAAAATTTGGATTGCCTGTAATTTCTTTCATTTCTTGTGTTGTATACTTTGGCGTAAACCATAGTGTAGTTGGAATACCAGGCACGGCATCCATTTTTAAACGGAACTGCGTCAAACCTACATCATGAATTACATCTCTAGAACCAATAACTAATTGAACAGGTTTACCTTTTACTAAATACATTGCTTGCTCTGTAACTACATCGTCGTGTGTTAATTCGTCTTCCCAAATTAAACCCAATGTATTTGAAGCAGCATCAATGTTTTTGTAATATTTTTTACCAAATGCACCATCGTTACCTGGGTAGCGATAGATCCATCCAAATTGTTTTCCAGTGATTTCAACAACCATGGCATTTTTTGGAGGCTGCCCAGTAAACAAGAACCAGTTACGCAAACCAATTACCACTAACACAGTTAATACAATTGCAGGAATAATTGTCCAAACAATTTCTAAAGTATTGCTGTGTGAAAAGAAGTAAACTTTTCTTTTATCACTTTCTTGATATTTAAAAGCAAACCAGAACAATACAATTTGAGTGCCAATAAATACAATGCCCGTAACAGCTAGCGTTACCCATAACATTGAATCTACTCTTGCACCTTCTACACTTGCAGCATCGTGTACCAATAGCGTTCTGCCAAATAATTTTTCATTGCAAAACCAAACGCCAAACAAACCCAATACCAAAAATGCAAGCATTAAAAATCCGTTGATTTTGTTGTTTTGTTTGCGAGAGGTTTCCTCTCCTTTTAGTACAGATACATACTCACTTGCTTTCGCAATCTGAAAGATTACAATGAATATCAGTATGATTACTGCGATAGTTAAATACATGGTCATAATTCGATCAATATTTTCTGAGAGATACTATTAAAACAATTTGTTACTACCAAGGTTGCAAGCAACCCTGTTAAATTTATACCTGGTGAATAATACTTTCTTTTAAAAACGGATGATACTTTGGAATCAATGGTTTGCTAGCCAATGCCCTTCCTACAAAGAAAATCATCATCCCTACAAACAAGCTTAATATTCCAAAATCTAACCAACCTAATTCTACTTTTTCTTTTATTAAGCTACCCATTACCATTTGATAAAAATCAATCCAGTGACCAAAGATGATTAACACGGCCATAAAAGCAACCAAAGTGTAATTTCTTTTTGCTGAACGCTTCATTAAAATAATCAACGGACACAAGAAGTTTATAATCAAGTTTAAAAAGAAAATTGGTTTGTATGCACCTTGAACCCTGTGTTTAAAATAAACTGTTTCTTCTGGAATATTTGCATACCATATTAGCATGTATTGAGAGAACCACAAATAGGTCCAGAAAATAGAAAACGCAAACATGAATTTACCCACATCGTGCAAATGCTCTTGTGAGGTTAATTCCATATAGCCTTTGTTTTTCATGTAGATTAACCAAAGTGCAATTAAAGACATACCAGAAACAAATGTACTTGCAAAAGTATACCAGCTATACATGGTAGAATACCAATGTGCATCAATACTCATCATCCATAACCAAGGAACAGTTGATCCAACAGTTAATGCAAACCAAACTGTAAATAATGCCGCGCGAACGGTATTTCTTAAAATGAATTTTGCACCAGTTTCGTTATCCATTGGAGCAGCATCTGCTTCGTTACTTAATTGACGCATTCTCCATCCTAGAAAACTCCAAAAGCCAATGGCTAAGGTTGTCCAGATGATAAAGAATTTTGCATTTAAGAAACCAGCTTTACCAGTTAATATAACATCTTTTGCTACCGCTTCTTTGTCTAACCAATGATAAATATGGTGCTTATCGCTTACTACCACATAAATTAATACGGCAAAAGTGATAGAACCAAAAATTGGCACCATGGTAGAAATTGCTTCTGGAATTCTACGGAACGATTGTTGCCAGCCGCCCATAGCAAGGGTAGTGATACAGATAAAGAACATACTGGCATTACAAATCAACGTCCAGAATATTGTATTATACATTAAGGTTCCCCAAAAATGCACTTGCTCGTGTTCATCGCTGCTGAATCCTTTGGTTATTAAACCAAAGATTAAAGCAAACAACCCTACGCCAATCAAACCTAGTGACCAGGTTTTCATTTTTCCGGGTATTTCAAATTGCAATCTGATAGATGCCATCTTTACTCTTTTATATCAGTTAGTACTTTACCCAATCAATAATTGACTGGATGTTTAATTTATTTCGCAGCAATTGCCATAGCAGCAGGTGCTGCAGCGGCTTTCGCTTTTAATTGATTCATTTTAATATACCTAATAACCATCCAACGTTGGCGTCTGCTTAACTGAGAAGCATAAGAGCCCATTAAGTTTTTACCATACATCACGGAATAAAACATTTGACCTTCTGGCATTGCCTCATATTTTGCATCTCCTACCAATGTGGCTGGTTTTGCAGGATAAGGACCAGCACCATCTTTGTATAAAGGACCATTGCCATTTAATTTAGCACCATGACAAACGCCACAATTAATTAAATACAAACGTTGTGTTTCGGTATACTCGGCAGCAGACAAAGAATCGATAGGACTTTTTAATTGCTTAGATGCAACATAATTGGTTGTATCACCAGCAGCATCTTTGGTAAGATGAAAAGGCAATTCTTCGCCACGAGCCATTGTTCCAACAACCGGACGATTGTTGTAATTGATTCCTTTTTCGGCTAAATTACTATGGTCTGCATAAGTTTCATAAGCACGACTGTAAGCCATATCTGGCATATATACAGATCCTGGTTTACGTTTTACATCGCTACAGCTTATGATCACTGCGGCGGCAGACAAAATAGCTATGATTGATAATTTATTCATCATGATTCAGTTCTAATATTAAGCAGCAACAATTTCTTTTGTTTCAAATGGCATTTCGTTTTGGTCGTAACGTCCAAACCACCAGCCCTCTTCGGCAACTTGTACATTGGTTTCCACTGCACCACCCGAAGTTAAAAATGCTTGCAAATCATCTGTATTGGTTTTATCAGTACACTCAATAACCATTACAAAAAAATCATCGGTAGAACGCGCATGGAAATGGTGTTTTTTTACAAACGGTGCCAATTGGCATAGGTAGCAAAAAGTTAAAACCATTCCAACAGCTGCAAACAATACTGTTAACTCAAAAGTGATTGGAATCCAAGCTGGTAAAGCAAAATGGGGTTTACCACCAATATTTAAAGGCCAGTCTTTTGTAAAAATCCAGCTAATGCAACTCAATGCAGTAGTAGTTCCGGTAATACCATAAATGAAACCAGCAGTGTGTAAACTTGTTTCGCGTAAACCCATTGCATGATCTAAACCATGCACGGCAAACGGTGTGTACACATCATGAATTTTATAACCTGCGGTACGAACTTTTTTTACTGCAGGAAACAAAACGGCTTCATCATCAAAACAGCCTATTACGAATTTCTTTTTTGCCATAGTTAGTTGTATTAATGTGCGTGATCGTGAACAAAAGTTTCTAATGATTCACCTTCAATTTTGTCCATTCTTCCTTTATAACCTTCTCCGGTAGTTTTCAATACATACTTAATTTCTGCAATGGCAATTACTGGGAAGTATTTAGCAAATAAGAAGAAGCAGGTAAAGAATAAACCAAATGTTCCTGTGTAGAAACCAATCTCCCAAATAGTAGGGCTATAATAAACAGACCAACTTGATGGAAGATAATCGCGATACAATGAAGTAACAATAATTACAAAACGCTCGAACCACATACCAATGTTTACAATAACACTCATAAAGAAGGTTACAAAAATATTTCTACGCATTTTGCGGAACCAGAAAATTTGAGGGCTTAATACGTTACAAGCCATCATACCCCAATAGCTCCAGCCATAAGGACTAAACAAATAAGCACGGCTATACCAGAAAGTATATCCTTCGTATTTATTTTGACTATACCAACCCATGAACAATTCGGTTAAATAAGCAACCCCTACAATGGATCCTGTTAAAACAATTACTTTATTCATTGCTTCAATGTGCCCCATGGTAATATAATCTTCCATTGCAAATACCTTACGAATGATTACCATTAAAGATTGCACCATGGCAAATCCAGAGAAAATGGCACCAGCCACAAAGTATGGAGGGAAGATGGTTGTATGCCATCCAGGAATTACTGAAGTAGCAAAGTCGAAAGATACAATTGTGTGAACCGATAATACCAATGGTGTGCTCAAACCAGCCAATACCAATGATAAAGATTCGTGACGTTGCCAGTGTTTGGTAGAACCCGTCCAACCAAATGCTGCTACACCATACAAACGCTTGCGCAATTTGGTAAATGCACGATCACGTACGGTTGCAAAATCGGGTAATAAACCACTATACCAGAATAATAATGATACGGTAAAATAAGTAGAGATTGCAAACACATCCCATAACAATGGTGAGTTAAAGTTCACCCATAATGGTCCGCGTGAGTTAGGGTAAGGCAATACAAAGAATGCCATCCATACACGGCCCATATGCCAAATAGGAAACTGTCCAGCGCACATTACTGCAAAAATGGTCATGGCTTCTGCAGCACGGTTTACACCGGTTCTCCATCCTTGGCGGAATAATAATAAGATAGCAGAGATCAGCGTACCCGCGTGACCAATACCTACCCACCAAACGAAGTTGGTAATATCCCATCCCCAACCTACTGTTTTATTCAGGTTCCACTGTCCAATACCGTAAGTAACGTCGCGGTAAATGGCGTAAACTCCAAAAAGTAATAAGCACACCGCAATGTAAAAACCAATATACCATAAACGGGTAGGTTTGGCTTCAATTGGGCGAACGATATCTTCTGTTACCTGGTGATAGTTCTTATCGCCATACACCAATGGTTCCCTAAGCTGTGATTCGTACTTTAAATGCATCTGGTCTTTGTATTTATTCGGTTAACCGGAGTTAACCAAGTTTTTTATTGTATCAGCTTTTCAAAACGTTTTATACTATGCGTGTGCGCCTTCTTTTTTCTCTTCATCTTGGTTACGCACTTTAGCCAAATAAGTAACATTTGGTAAAACGTGTAATTGCTCTAACACATAGAATTGGCGATTTGGATTGTCAACGCGTACTTTAGAAATCGCACTGTTTTTGTCGTTTGCATTACCAAAATTAATGGCATTGGTAGGACAAGATTGTTGACAAGCAACTTTTAAATCGCTATCAACCATTGGGCGGCTTTCTTTTTTAGCATTCAACTTACTTTCTTGTAAACGTTGCACACAGAAAGAACATTTTTCAATCACACCACGAGAACGAACTGTAACGTCTGGATTTAACACCATACGTGTAAGATCGTCGTTCATATTTAATACCACATCGTTTACAATTCCTTCTTGGTTGTCTGGGAAGCTATCTGCACCTGTGTAATCGGCCCAGTTAAAGCGACGTACTTTATAAGGACAGTTATTAGCGCAATATCTTGTACCAATACAACGGTTATAAGTCATTTGGTTTAATCCTTCACTGCTGTGGTTTGTAGCGGCTACTGGACAAACGTTTTCGCAAGGTGCGTTATCGCAGTGTTGACACATTAATGGTTGGAAAACCACATTTGGATTTTCCATATCGCCGCTATAATAACGGTCAATACGTAACCAATGCATTTCGTGTCCGCGTAAAACTTCTGGTTTACCAACTACTGAAACGTTGTTTTCTGCATTACATGCTACAACGCAAGCACCGCAACCATTACAGCTGTTTAAGTCAACACTCATTCCCCATTTAATTCCTGGACGATCGTAAACTGGGTAGATGGTTCCTTGACCTTCAAACTTTTCAAGTCCGCCGTAAGGTTTTAATTCTGCTTCGCGATCTTCTCTAATTTCTGTAGGATTCGCTTTGTATTCGGCAAGAGAAATTTCTTTCATCACTTCGGTACGATTACCTTGAGCGGTATCGTAACGACTATGTGTTTGTGTAAGTGCTACTGGATATTTTTCTTCTGTTGCAACAATAGTTACATCAGCATTACTAAAGTTTACACTTGCACCAGCTAAGCTTGCTAAAGGGAAGGCATTTTTACCAACACCTGCAGCTGCTTTACCAATTTTTTCTGAACGACCATACCCAAGCGCAATACCAATTGTATCAACTTGTGTACCTGGAATAATTAAGGCTGGAAGTTCAATGCTTTTTCCGTTTACAGTAACTTTTACTACTTTTTTAGGAGGATTAACTTCGTAAGCATCTGCTTGTCCATTATCGTTCAAGTCAATGTTCAATAATGTTTTAGCCATTGCTGGAGAAACAATAACGTAGTTGTCCCAAGTGGCACGAGTAACTGGATCTGGTAATTCTTGTAACCAAGGATTTGAAGCACCTTGACCAGCACCAATACCTATTTTTTCGTATAATACTAATTCAATTTTTCCGCCTTTTTTAGCAGCAGAAACAGCGGCAACAGCGGCGGCAACTGCACTACTATTAAATGATGCACCTGTTGGAGTTGCAATAGTAGTTGGGTTGATAACACCAGCTTGTAAAGCTTTATCCCAACCAGTTTCGCCACCAACTTTAGCAGACCAATAATTTTTTACAACAGCTAAATAATCTTTGCTATCTCCACTCCATTTTAACAAGCTATCCTGCCATTGACGTGTTTTGAACAATGGATAAATAGTTGGTTGAATTAAAGAGTAATAACCAGATTTTGCTTCTGCATCACCCCAGCTTTCTAAGAAATGATGATCAGGTAAAACGAACTTACAAAGCGTTGCAGTTTCATCAACTTTGGTATTGAAAGAAATGCTTGTAGTTACTTTTTTTAATCCTGCAACAAACTTATCTGCGTCATACCAAGTATAAGCAGGGTTTGCTCCGTGAATTAATAAAGCACCAACTTTTCCAGCATTCATATCTTCTACTAGTTGTGCAAAATCTGCATCAACACCTTGACGATAATTTAAAGTGCTAGCCCAATTGATGGTTTTTCCACCGGCACCAACAGCTTCGTTAATAGCATTTACAATTACTTGCACATTCACATCATTGCTACCACTTACTACAAGTGCTGCACCTTTATTTTCAAGTAATTCTTTTGCTGCTTTTGCAATGCCTGCTTTTAATTTTTCGTTGCTAATACCAGTAATGGCAGCACCGTTCACCGCACTTAATAAAGCTGCTGCAATAGCACCTGTTTCTGAAGGACGGTGTAAATATTTTTCATCTGCATTAGATCCTGTTAAACTTGCTACACTTTCAAAATGAATGTGTTTGCTCATTGATGGATTCTTTTCGTTGATTTTTTTACCAGCTGCATATTGTTTTGCAAATTCAACTGGGCTTAACCAAGTACCTAAGAAATCTGCACCAATACTAACAATTGCTTTTGCGTTGTTAAATTGATAAGATGGAATGGCTTTTTTGCCATAGGTTAATTCGTTGGCCAATAACATACCACTATAAGAAACTGCATCGTATGTTACGTGACGACCACCAGGATATTTTGCTAAAAATTGTGCAATAGCATCTTTGGTAGTTGGTGAAGTGATGGTGCTAGTTAAAACAACAACACTGCGATTGTCTTTTAATGCATCAGCAATAGATTTGTCGGCAGCATCGAAAGTAACTTCACTACCATTAATAGTAGGGAAACGCAAACGAGCTGTATCATATAAATCTAAAACAGAAGCCTGAACACGGGCAGAAGTTCCACCACCTGTTACAGGACTCAAATCATTTCCTTCTAATTTAATAGGACGACCATCGCGTACTTTGGCAACCACACTTACTACATCTCCGTCTTGCACGTAGGTTGTAGCATAGTATTTAGATACCCCAGGTACAATCTCTTCTGGTCTGTTGGCAAAAGGAATAGACTTTTTCACTGGCATTTCGCAACTAGCTGCAGCAGCGGCTGCAGCAGTACTAAAACCGAGGTATTTTAAAAAGTCTCTGCGTGGCGCTTTGGCTTCTAAAAAACTCTTGCCTTCTTCTGCAACAAACGGTAATTCTTCTTTGAATTCGTCTTTTACATCTTTGTTATAAGCTTCAGACTGATTCAGCTCACCAAAACTTTGCCAGATCTTTTTTTGCTCCAT
>JBAXPJ010000058.1:0-16547 GCA_037132335.1 Sediminibacterium sp.
CCTGCTAGTTTTACTTCGCCTACACTTGGTATGGTTACAGATCCTTCGGGGCTGATGGTTAAATTGCCATTGTATTCTTGCACACCATATACAGATATTTGTATTTGATCGTCGGGGCCTAGTATATAATTAACGGGTGTTGCGAGTTTTAAATTGGGCTCGAAACTAAGTGCTGCGGCTGTGTATAGTTCAGATCCAAAAATTAATGGGTTAATTAGTGAACTTGGTTTGATGTCTTTTGGCGTATCTAATAAATCGGGGTTGCTATTTTCTCTGGTATTTGTTACTTTATCTGTTGCGCCTTGTGTGGTGGTGGCTGTTGCAGTTAGCTTTGCCTTTAGCTTAGCCGCCTCTGCCGCTGGCATTCCTTTAGCAATAGCCATTTGTTCTGCCTGATCGGCTGTCATTCCAGAACTATTTAATTGCGTTTTTAGTTTGGCTAAATCGGCTGGTGAAATAGCATCTGCCTTTAATTGGCTGAGGTTATTGCCTTTTAAAAGGTCTTGTGCTTGAACACTTTGTGTAGCGATCAATACAAATAACAATAAAATTAGGCCTTTAAAAAAACGTTGGTTGCGCATAGTATATAAATGGTTGAATTAAATCAAAAATAGTGGGGGACTTTTAAGATGCAATGTTATGAAATTATGTTTATATTAGCCCCACAAAATCTACCATCATGACTCCATTCACCGCTGAATTATTGGGTACTTGCTTTATAATTATTATAGGACAAGGGGTGGTTGCCAATGTGTTGCTACCTAAAACCAAAGGGAATGGATCTGGCTTGATGGCTATTACCATTGCATGGGCAATTGCGGTTTTTTTAGGTGTGTCTTGTACGGCTGCTATTAGCGGTGCGCATTTAAATCCGGCCATTACTATTGCGCTGGCCATTTTGGGTAAGTTTGAATGGAACTTGGTGCCTTGCTATTTTTTAGCACAGTTTTTAGGTGCTATGATTGGATCTTTGGTGGTATATATTATGTATGGCAAACACTACAACGAAGCTGAAAATCCCAATGAAATATTGGCTACTTTTTCTACCTCTGCCGCTATTAAAAGTACGTTTCATAGTTTGTTTGGTGAGGCCGTTGGTACGTTTATATTGGTGATGGGTGTTTTATTAATGACTAAATCTACCAATAGTTTGGGCGCTTTAGATGCCTTGCCTGTGGCTTTATTGGTTTTAGGAATTGGATTGGGTTTGGGCGGTACAACTGGATATGCTATTAACCCCGCGCGTGATTTGGGCCCAAGAATGATGCATGCCATCCTCCCAATAAAAAATAAAGGCGGCAGTAATTGGAGTTATAGTTGGATTCCGGTGGTGGGGCCTTTGCTGGGTGCAGTGTTGGCTGCATTACTTTTTAAGGTGCTGTAAACCTTTTAACTACCATCTTACAAAATTCTTTAAAATTTCTTTAAATAAGACTTTTTTGAAAGGTTCTATCCCTTACCTTTGCCGCCAAATCAAGATACCTATTTTGATGGCGTAATTGCTTATTTTTTAAACCTATATATCTCTCCAGAAATGGCTACTAAAGGTAAAATCAAACAAATTATCGGTGCGGTAGTGGACGTTCATTTTCCAGACGACACTTTACCCGAAATTTTTAACGCGTTAGAAATTATCAAAGAAAACGGCGACAAACTAGTGCTTGAAGTGCAACAACACTTGGGCGAAGACAGTGTGCGTACCATTGCTATGGACGGTACAGAGGGCTTGGTTCGTGGCATGTTGGTTACTGATACTGGTAAAGCAATTGCTATGCCTACTGGTCCGTTGGTGAATGGCCGTTTGTTTAACGTTACTGGTGATGCCATTGATGGTTTGCCACAAGTAAGTAAAGAAAACGGACGTCCTATCCATAACAAACCCCCATTATTCGAAAACCTAAGTACTGCTTCGGAAATTCTGTACACTGGTATTAAAGTAATTGACCTAATTGAGCCTTATGCAAAAGGTGGTAAAATTGGATTGTTTGGTGGTGCGGGTGTTGGTAAAACGGTATTAATTCAAGAATTGATTAACAATATTGCAAAAGGCCACGGTGGTTTATCGGTTTTTGCAGGTGTGGGTGAGCGTACTCGTGAGGGTAACGATTTGTTGCGTGAAATGATTGAGGCTGGCATTATGAATTATGGCGAAGCTTTCAAACACAGCATGGAAGAAGGTGGTTGGGATTTAAGCAAAGTAGACATGGAAGGTTTAAAAGAATCTAAAGCTACTTTCGTTTTTGGTCAGATGAACGAACCTCCAGGAGCACGTGCGCGTGTGGCTTTGAGCGGTTTAACCATTGCCGAATATTTCCGTGATGGAGATGGTACTGGTAAAGGAAAAGACATTTTGTTTTTCGTAGATAATATATTCCGTTTTACCCAAGCAGGTTCTGAAGTATCGGCCCTTTTGGGTAGGATGCCTTCTGCGGTTGGTTATCAGCCTACATTGGCTACCGAAATGGGTTTAATGCAAGAGCGTATTACCTCTACTAAAAATGGTTCTATTACTTCGGTTCAAGCGGTATATGTACCTGCAGATGATTTAACCGATCCTGCACCGGCTACTACTTTTGCCCACTTAGATGCTACTACGGTATTAAGCCGCAAGATTGCCGATTTGGGTATTTATCCTGCGGTGGATCCGTTAGATTCTACTTCAAGAATTTTAACGCCATTGATTGTGGGTGATGTGCACTACGATTGTGCTAACCGTGTGAAATTAATTTTACAACGCTACAAAGAGTTACAAGATATTATTGCCATTTTGGGTATGGATGAATTGAGCGACGAAGATAAAATGACCGTTCAACGTGCGCGTAAAGTGCAACGTTTCTTGTCTCAACCATTCTTTGTTGCCGAGCAGTTCACTGGTTTAAAAGGTGTGTTTGTTGATATCAACGATACCATCCGCGCTTTCAATGCCATTATGGATGGTGAAGTGGATGATTATCCTGAAGCAGCATTTAACTTGGTAGGTACTTTAGAAGATGCTATTGAGAAAGGTAAAAAAATGATTGAAGCAGCGAAAGCCTAATTGTAAGCGAACATGAATGTAGAAATATTAACACCCGAAAAAAAGTTGTACAGCGGCGATGTGTATGGTGTTCAATTACCTGGCATCACGGGGCTTTTTGAAATTTTAGACAAACACGCTCCCTTGGTTAGCGCCTTGGGTAAAGGCAATATAAAAATTTTAAAAGACAAAAACACCTTCGAAACTTTTTCTATTGTTAGTGGCTTTGTTGAAGTGCTAAATAATAAAGCAACGGTATTGGTGGAAGGGGCTGTTGCGATTTAATTTTTCGCTAAATATATTTTTAAAAAAAGACTCCGGGTTGGGGTCTTTTTTTTGTTTACAGGTAACTAAAAAATAATATTACCATTTATGAAAGCCGATGTAAACGCTCATTGATAATTTCTTTAAACTGTTGTTTAAAATCATCGCTCAAAAAACTTACACCTATTAGCTCCATCCATTTTGGCAAAGCTTTTTTCATTTTGTTAAAGATATTTTGTTGCTGCTTTTCGTCTATGTTTAATGTATTCATTGCTATCACAAAGTCTTGCTTCTTTATTTTTTTCCTCTTACCGTTTAGACTCAAGGCCAATTCTTCTTTATCTGCTGGATTAACCAATGTGGTATTTACTAAATCATAAGCAGGAGATAAGGTCATACCTAAACCGGGTTGCTCTAATAATGAAAAATTCTTTAAATGCATATCGGCATTACCAGTAATGAAGCAAAAGAGCAGCAACTCAAAAAAGTTAACAAGGTCTAATCCAGGTGTTGTAGAATATTTGTTTATTGTTTTAGCGATCTGCTCATAACTGCCTTGATATTTGTCTTCTGTTAGTCTTTCGGTTAACTGGCACATATCTTCCATTGCTAACTTACTGTTTTTTGTTCTGTCTAATCGTTTGGTTACATAAGCTAAATTGCCCGATTGTAAACGAATTAGGCTATGAGGAGCTGTTTTTATTTTTGTAGCAGCAGCCAAGTGCATGGTTAAATCTTCTACTTCGGGAAGTTCTGGATATAATGTAGTGGGTGGTTTTAATATGTATCCTCCCCATAATCCAACTATGGTAAATCTTTTTTCTGTTCCTTCCTTGTTTTTTTCTGTGATATGCAATGAGAGTTTTGGCTGCACACCAGTAACTGCGGTTTGACTTTGTATAATTTCTTTTGCTAATGATTCTAAATTGGCCTCAGAATATAATAAAGCTGGAGGGGTTGCTAAACCAAATATTTTTTTAGAACAAGCGGCGTGAAAATCAAGCTCTTGTTTAGCCAATGATTGATAACAAAATAAACAGTTGTTCATAGTTCATCCTTTTCTTTTACTTCTTCAATACTTACCAATCCAATACAATCTTTACAGCATGCCAATAGCAATCCCATACGGTCTCTAGGATTTAGTTTCCAGTTTTTTTCTGCAATATCCAACAACCAACCTTCGGGTATTAGTCCGTCAAAAAAAGGGAATAGTACATTAGATGCATAAGGGCTTTCCTTCAATGGTAGCGTTAAACTAATTGGCTTTGCATTTGGGATTGTTAAATACGATTTATTGTATTCAAAAAGATATCCTTGCTCATTTTGTGTGAGCCATCCAGCTATTTGATTCTCTACTTTAATTGCTGCTTTTTTCACGTTGCGTAATTAGAAATTTTGGTTTAGTTTGTTTTGAACCGCACCCACTTCGTAGCCGAAGAGTTGTAGTACTTGGTTTACTTTATCTAATCGTAAACTTTGTTTGCCTTGTTCTAACTCACGAATAAAACGCAACCCCACGCCAGCCTTTTCGGCCAATTCTGGTTGCGTTAGTTTTACCGCTTTACGCCTTTCTTTTACAAAACTTGTTAAATTCATTTTTATACCCTTTAAGGTGTAAATATAATAATATTTTCAATTTTATACCCTTTTGGGTGTATTTTATTTATCATTGCATGAAATATACCCTATAGGGTGTAATTTATACAATATTATAATTGTTTCAAAGTTTTGTTTTTATAATTCTACTGCTAATAATTCTTGGCCTAGGGTATGTGCTCATTAACTTTTTAACTACATTCAATCAGTTATATTTGTATTCATGAAGCGGACTTTTCCTGTTATTATTATTCTGATTTCTTTGTCGTTGTTTGGGCTGCTGTTATTGCAGGGTTCTTGGCTGAAGAATTTGTTAGAAGTGAGGGAAAGTCAATTGTACAACAAAATTAGCAAAGACGGTTTGGAAGTGGCGGAGGGTTTGTACAAATCGGTGTACAACGGAAAAATTATGCGTCCTCGCAAAGGAGGTATTGGTGGATTTAATGCAGATTTTCATTTGCATTTACTCAAGCCACCTTCTATTGGCGAAAAATTTACGATTGCCGAAGTAGGAGCACGTTTGCAAAAAGTTTTGGCTAGTGGTGAATGGAAAAGTTTAAAATTTGAATTTGCTATTGTATCGGCAAATGCAGAATATGAAATGGTTTCAACGCATTTCGAAAAAGATTTTTCAGACTCGGTTAATAATAAACCTATTATTATTCCTATTCTGCCCGAAGCCGATTTAAGCATGGATGAAATTGCTTCTTACGAACAATTATACATTGTTATTCCAAATTATAAATCGCAGGTTTGGGCTTCTTTAAAATGGATTATTATTGGCGCTGGATTGTTTATGTTAGTGATTATTGCTGCGTTTTATGTAACAGTTCGTTCTTTAATGAATCAAAAAAAATTGAGTGAAATTAAAAGTGATTTCATCAATAATATGACCCACGAATTTAAAACGCCATTGGCTACAATTTCTTTAGCAGTAGATGCTTTGCGCAACGAAAAAGTGCAGGCCAATCCTGAAAAACTCAAATATTTTTCTGGGATAATTAAGGAAGAAAATATTCGAATGAACAAGCATGTAGAAACAATATTACAAGCTGCTTTAATGGATCGCCAAGAATTAAAACTGAATTTATCGGCGGTACACATGCACCAAATGTTAGAGCAGGTATTAGAAAATTATCAACTGCAATTGCAAGATAAAAATGGGGTAGTAGAGCGTTTGTTTAATGCCAAAAACGACTTAGTGCAAGTAGATGATATGCACTTTGCCAACCTGCTTTCTAACCTCATTGATAATGCCATTAAATACTCCGAAGACGCTATTTTAATTAAAGTTTCTACACATAGTACCAGCAAACAATTGCTTATTCGCATTGAAGACAATGGCATTGGTATGAGTAAAGAAACGGTAAAACGCATTTTCGAAAAATTCTATCGCGCCCACACCGGTAACCTCCATAATGTAAAAGGTTTTGGCCTTGGCATGAGCTATGTTAAAACAGTGATTGATGCCCACAAAGCCAAAATTCGTGTTGAAAGTATTGTAGGCAAGGGCAGTAGTTTTACGGTTGAAATTCCTTTGATGAAAGGGTAGAGGGGTGGTTATGTGAAATTTTTAATTATCCTATTTCTATCTTCGTTTTCATTTTTATTCATTCTCTTCTCCATAGTTTCTAACAGTGAATGGGGCTTCTCTATAAAATGCTAATTCGTAATTTATAAGATCGCCTTCTTTTGTGGCTAACCAAGGCATGTCTTTCTGTGCATACTTACTGATTGCTATCGAACTCCAATCGCTCATTTGTGCCATCACTCTATCTATCACATCTTTTTCACTTGCGTTCATGATAAATAAATTTGCTTTTTCTAAGGGCAAATAACGCATTTGCAAAGTATTATTAAATGTTGTTTTAACCCTTTGTATTTGCTTGCTTTCTATCATTTGATTAATGATTGTATCCATTTTTTCTGGTACTGGTCCGTACGATGATTTTTGATATTTAGATCCAGTTAAATGTGTTTCATATAATTCGTAGTAATTGAAATCAGCAAAATAAAGCATCTTGTAAAGTACTGTTTCTCCAACATTAGGTTTGCCTGCACATCTTTCTAATATATATAGCAAAATATTTTTTGTTTTACTTATTTGTAAAGTTGGTTCAGAAATTCTCACTGTGTTTTTTAATATGATTGGATCTTCTTTTTCATCTAAATACTTTTTAGCACTAAAATCTTTTGACATAAAATCATCTAACGAAAATTCAAGAATCATTGATAATTTTTGTAGTTCAAGTACCTCTAAATTTCTGTTTCCCAATTCAATTTGGGCTAATGATGGTCGTGAGATTTTTATGCTTTTTGCAAGGGATTCTTGCGTTAGTCCTTTATTCTTTCTTAAGCTGGTTATTCTTTGTCCAATTTGCTTTTGTAATATTTTTGAATTCATTTCACTAGTTTATAACTATGAAATTACTGAAAGATTCAAAATCAAACAATAAAAAGATTTAAATTAAAACAAAATAATACAAGCAAATAAAATTCAAATCAACAAAATCCAAACCAATATCGTTGCTTAAATGACATTAATCCAAGGCAATAAGTGTTATTAAATGTCATAAATCCAAATCAAACACCCATCCCCATAACTTAAAAAGCGGAAATTATTATCAAGCGCATGTTGGTATAAGCGTTTCCAGTTGGTGCCTATGAGTGCAGATACTAGTAATAACAATGTGGATTGTGGTTGATGAAAATTGGTAATCAGTCCTTGACAAATTTTAAATGAATAGCCTGGTGCAATGATAATTTGTGTTTTGGTAAGTAGCGTTTTTAACTGATTTTTTTGCATCCAGTTTTTGAGTGATTCAAGTGCGGTTACTACATTGATTGCTGCTAGATTTTCTTGATAAGGATCCCATTGTTGAATAGTTAAATCTGCTATGGCAATATTTGGTTGCTGCATTGTTTTTATTCCTAACCAATACAAACTTTCTATACTGCGCATTGATGTGGTGCCTACGCACACAATGGTTTCAGGCATTTGTGCCAGTAAGCTATCAATGAGTGTAATTGATACTTCCATAAATTCTGCATGCATTTCATGCTCGGCAATAGTATTTGTTTTTACCGGTTTAAATGTGCCTGCACCCACGTGTAAGGTTACAAATTGATGGCGTATATTTTTGGTTGATAACTGATTAAAAATAGTTGGCGTAAAATGTAATCCTGCAGTGGGTGCTGCCACAGATCCTTCGTGTTCGGCATAGATGGTTTGATATCGTTCTTGATCTGAAATTTCTGCTGCTCTATTTAAATATGGTGGCAATGGAATGAGCCCAGCATGGTAGAGTAATTCTGCAAAACTCATATTAACATCCGTCCAAGTAAATTCAATCGTATAATCTTCATTACCCCTACTAATTTGTTTGGCTTGAAGTGTGATGGTGGTATTATTATGCGATATTGTTTTTGTTAAAAAGGGTTCCTTCCATTTTTTAGCGCCTCCCACCAAACATTTCCACCAAACCTTTCCTTTTTGTTGCATGGCGGTACTGATATCGGGATACTGTTCATCGGGTTCGAGGCAAAAAATTTCAATGCCGCCCCCAGTAGCTTTTTGAAACAACAATCGGGCTGCTACTACTTTGGTATTATTAAATATCAATAAACTATTGGCGGGTAAGTATTCGTGCAACTGTAAATAAGTATCCTCCCTCATTTTTCCTGCCTCATACACCAATAATTTACTCAAATGGCGCTCGGCGAGGGGGTATTTGGCAATTTTTTCCTCTGGCAAGGAGTAATTGTAATCAACGATGCGAATGTCTTTTGGGTGCATAAGTGCAAAAGTAGGTGAATCTGATTATTCTGTTTTGGTCAATTTTTGGCTAAAATGGGTCGTTTTTTGGCAATTATGGGCCTTTTTTGCTTAAAAAAGCCTGTTTTTTGGTCATTTTTAGGTTTATCCACACTAATCCACAGCTCAATCACATGTCTTTTGGCTAAAATTGGCTGAAACTATTGCTGCCATTCGCTTATAGCCCATTTTTTCTTGTGGATAAATAGAGGTGCTTCAAATGATGGTTTAAAGTGGGAAAAAGTGTTATTTTGTGTTAACAAGTGGTAAAAAAGTAAAAACTAATTAACAAATGCAAGGATTTCATGGAGAATATGAAGCAACGGTAGACGCGAAAGGTCGCTTTCTACTTCCTGGCGGACTGAAAAAACAGTTGCCGGAAGGAGAGAGTCGCTTTATCCTCAGCCGTGGTTTCGAAAAATGTCTCACATTATATCCTTTAAAAAGTTGGGAACTCATTATTGCTAAAATTAGCAAATTGAATGATTTCGATCCTAAGGTACGCCAATTCCGCCGTCAGTTTTTGGGCGGAGCTACCGAAATTGAATTGGATGGAGCAGGCCGTATGTTATTGCCTGGAACGCTTCGTGAATTTGCAGGTTTAAATAAAGACATCGTTTTGGCCGCAGCCCTTGATCGTTTTGAAATTTGGGATGCTTCTAAATATACTCAGCTCTTTGAAGATTTTTCACCCGATGCTTTCAGTAATCTGGCGCAGGAAGTGATGGCAGAAAAAGGAGATAACAATAACAGTTGAATTTAATCGGATTTTTTTATGAGTACTTCTACGGATTCCGATTTAAATTTTTCTCCTCCTGCCAACGACTACCACGTGCCTGTTATGTTTCAGGAAGCGTTAGATGGCTTATCCATTAAACCAAATGGCATTTATGTTGATTGCACTTTTGGTGGTGGTGGTCATAGCAGGGGAATTTTGGATAGGCTTAATGAGCAAGGAAAATTATTTGCCTTCGATCAAGATGCCGACGCCAAACAAAACTTGCCTAACGATAATCGGATTGTTTTTGTGCCTGCCAACTTTAAACATCTTCAGCGTTTTTTGCGCTTGAATCAAGTTACTAAAGTGGATGGTATTTTGGCCGACTTGGGTGTGAGTAGTTATCAGTTTGACGAAGGGGATCGTGGATTTTCTATTCGCTTTGATGGGCCTTTAGACATGCGAATGGACCGACGCCAAGCTTTATCTGCTGCGGATATTATTGAAAAATATACAGAGCAACAATTGCACAAATTATTTGAGCAATACGGCGAAGTAACCAATTCTATTACGCTTGCTAAACACATTGTTCAGCAGCGTAAACAATTGCCGGCAAAAACAATTCAACAGTTTAAAGCTTTAATAAGTGCGGTAGTAAAAGGAAATCCTAATAAATACTTAGCACAAGTTTTTCAGGCTTTGCGTATGGAAGTGAACGACGAAATGGGTGCACTAAAAGAAATGTTAGAACAAGTGCCTGCTTTGTTAAATCGCGGTGGACGTGTTGCTATCATTACGTTTCATTCAATTGAAGATAGGTTAGTGAAGAATTTTTTTAAGCAAGGAACTTTCGAAGAGCTACAAGATAATCCCCTGATTTCTGTGGAGCGCGAAAAAATCTTAAAAATTATTACCAAAAAACCAATGGTTGCTGGAGCTAATGAATTAAAAATAAATAAGCGGAGCAGGAGTGCTAAGCTAAGGGTTGCAGAAAGAGAATCTTATTAAAAAATAGTTGCGTAAAAATAATTCATATTGGCTACCACATTAAATACTAGTGCTTCTAAAAACCCGCTCAAAGGGCTTTTTAACTACCAGTGGATAGTTAGCAATATTCCTTTCTTTTTATTTCTAACGGCTCTTACTGTTTTGTACATAGCAAATGGTCATAGCGGCGATAAAATTGTTCGAAAAATTAATGCAACCAATAACGAATTAAAGGAATTACAGTTTGAATATAAAACTTTAAAAAGTGAAGTGATGTTTAAGAGTGAGGAGGCCGAAGTGTTGAAAGCTGCTACACCATTGGGTTTGAAAATTAGCAGAGAAACGCCGCAGCGTTTAAAGGTTAAATAGCGTTTGATTAATAGGGATATATTTTTTAACAACGTACAGCTTTTGCCGTAGAAAAAATGGAAGTAAAACACGACATACTCTGGAGGGTCTATCTCAGTTTTATACTGGTGATAATAGTATGTGTGGCTATTTTTAGCAAGGCGGTTTATATACAACAAGTACAAGGCGCTCATTGGAGAAGTATGAGTGATAGCCTTCACCAACGCATTGATTCTTTAGAGGCCGAACGCGGAACTATATTTAGCGAAGACGGACAAATGCTTAGCACCAGTATTCCGCAATTTGATTTATTCATTGATTTTAGAGTAGATTATTTACACGAAAAAAATGGCATTCATTTTAGAAATAATGTTGACTCTCTTGGCTACTATTTAGCTAATTTATTTAAAGACCGTTCTGCAGAAAGTTATGCGCAAGTATTTAAGCAAGCTTACGCCGATAACGAACCTTATTTTGAACTCCACAAAAAAACTAGTTTTCGCGAATACGAAATTTTACGCAAGTTTCCTTTGTTTAAAGATGGCCGTTACAAGAGTGGATTGATTGTGAATGAAAAAAATATCCGACTAAATCCGTTTGGTATTTTAGCTTTTCGAACCATTGGCTTAGACAGAGAAACATCTAAAGTGGGTTTAGAAAAAACCTATGATAGTGTATTGAAAGGACGCGATGGAAAGCAATGGGTACGCACCATTGCGGGTGGCGTGAAGGTTCCTGTAACCGACGAATATATTGTGGAACCAGAAACTGGTAAAGATATTATTAGCACTGTTGATGTATTCATTCAAGAGATTGCCGAAAATGCATTGTTGCGCATGTTGCAAAAAAATGATGCCGACCATGGTTGCGCTATTGTAATGGAAACCAAAACCGGTAAAATTAAAGCGATTGCCAATTTAGGTAGGGGTAGCAATGGTAATTATTGGGAAGATTATAATTATGCCATTAGTCCTTCGGAACCTGGATCTACTTTTAAATTGGCTACTTTATTGGCTTTGTTAGAAGATAAAAAAGTTACGCTAAATAATATTGTAGACTTAGAAGGCGGCATTTGGAAATACGCTGGACTTACTGTTTTTGATTCTGAACAAAAAGGTCAAAGACAAGTAACCGTTAAACAAGCTTTTGAATTGAGTTCTAATGTGGGTATGGCTAAATTGGCTATATCAGGATATGCTACGCAACCTTGGCAGTTTATTAATCAGTTGAAAAAAATGCAACTCGATACTTTAACTGGAATTGATTTAGTTGGTGAAATAGGACCCACTATTTATAAGCCGGGTAATAAAATTTGGGGCCCTAGTTCTCTTCCTTGGATGGCTTTTGGTTACAATTTACTAATCTCTCCTTTGCAAACACTTACACTTTATAATGCGATTGCTAATCAAGGAAAAATGATGCGTCCGTATTTGGTGTCTGCTATTAGAGAAGAAGGGGAATTGATTAAAGAAATTAATCCTGTTACGGTGCACGAATCGGTTTGTTCTAACCAAACACTTGCGTTATTGAAATCTTGTTTAGAAGGTGTTTGTAGGGAAGGAACGGCTAAAGATTTATTTAAAAATAGTTTGTTTCCGGTGGCTGGTAAAACAGGCACCGCATTAATTGCTAATAACAACAAAGGCTATGCCGATAAAATTTACCAGTCTTCGTTTGCTGGTTATTTTCCTGCAAATAATCCGCAATACACTTGTGTGGTGGTGATTAAAAACAAACCACATGCTGCAGTTTTTTATGGTGCAGCTGTTGCGGGTCCGGTGTTTAAAGAAATTGCCGACAGATTGTATAGCACTTATGTAAAACAAAGTGTAGCACCACAACCCATTGCACAAAAAAATGATAGCACTGTTTTAAGTTATTCGGGTTCTAAAAAAGAAATGGTGCGCGTTTTATCTGCCTTACATATTCCTTTTAAAGATTCTAGTTTAAATGCGCAATGGGCTAGTGTAAATGGCAATACAAAAACGGTAACAACTACTGCAAATACAATTGATACAAGAATAATGCCTACACTAAAAGGGATGGGCTTAAAAGATGCGGTGTATTTGTGCGAGAATATGGGATTGCGTTTAAGTGTTAAGGGTAAAGGAAAAGTAATGGCGCAATCAATTGTAGCAGGACAGGCAATTAATAAAGGAACATTTGTTGCATTAGAATTGAATTAAATAGTTATGGCAAAATTGCAAGACATATTGTACAAAGTTCGTATTAAGGAAGTGCATGGCAGCACCAACCTTGATGTGAATGCTATACAAATTGATTCGCGCAAAGTGTTGAAGGGTGCGGTTTTCGTTGCTATTACGGGTGAACAACAAGATGGCCATTTATATATTAACAAAGCCATTGAATTGGGTGCGCGCGCTATTGTTTGCGAAACACTTCCTACTTTATTAAACGATGGAGTTACGTATATTTTGGTAACTAATTCTAACGAAGCAGTGGCGTATATGGCTAATCAGTTTTATGATTCTCCAAGTGCTAAATTAAAATTAGTTGGTGTTACTGGTACGAATGGCAAAACTACTATTGCTACCGTATTATTTAAACTCTTTACACAATTAGGTTATACCTGTGGTTTAATTAGCACGGTTCAAAATCAAATTGCCGATACAATTATTCCTGCAACACATACCACACCCGATGCAGTGAATTTAAATGCCTTGTTGCGTAATATGTTAGACGCTGGCTGCACCCATGTTTTTATGGAATGTAGCAGTCATGCTATTAATCAACACCGCATTACTGGCTTACATTTTACCGGTGGTTTGTTTAGTAATATTACTCACGACCACCTCGATTACCACAAAACATTTGAAGAATATATTAAAGTTAAAAAACGCTTTTTTGATGGGCTTGGTGCTTCGGCATTTGCTATTTCAAATGCCGACGACAAGCGTGGTGCTGTGATGTTGCAAAATACAATGGCCAAACAATTTTACTATAGCCTTAAAACAATGGCTGCCTTTAAAGGTAAAATTTTAGAAAATGGATTGCAAGGATTGGTGATGTTGGTGAATGATAAAGAAGTGCATTTTAGATTGATTGGTGAGTTTAACGCCTACAATATTTTGGCTATTTATGGAGCGGCTATTTGTTTGGGCGAAGACAGTCAAACTGTATTAACGGCCATGAGTATGCTTACTAGTGCAGAAGGTCGTTTTGATTATACGATAAGCCCTAACAATGTAATTGGCATTGTTGATTATGCGCACACACCAGATGCCATAGAGAATGTGTTAGCTACCATAAAAAAATTACGCAAAGGCTACGAACAAGTGATTACAGTAGTAGGATGTGGTGGTGATAGAGATAAAACCAAAAGACCTATTATGGCCGCTGCTGCTGCGGGTTTGAGCGATAAAGTAATTCTTACTTCCGACAATCCGCGTTCAGAAGATCCTGAAGAAATTTTGCGCGAAATGGAAGCAGGTTTAAATACTGCGGCAAAAAGAAAAACCATTACAATAGCCGATAGAAAAGAAGCGATTGCTATGGCGGTTCAATTGGCTAAGCCAGAAGATATTATTCTTATTGCAGGTAAGGGGCACGAAAAATACCAAGAAATAAAAGGGGTGAAACATCCTTTTGATGACAAAGAAATATTGCGTTTACTTTTTGAATCCACACAAAATAAATAAACCAAACTATGTTATATTATTTGTTTAATTGGCTTAATAAATCTTTTCATATTCCTGGCGCAGGATTATTTCAATTTCTGTCGTTCAGAATTGCCATGGCAGTTGTATGCTCTTTGTTAATTGCAACAGTATATGGTAAACGAATTATTCTGTTACTTCAAAAGAAACAAATAGGCGAATCTGTTCGTGATTTGGGTTTGGCGGGTCAAGAACAAAAAAGAGGTACGCCAACTATGGGTGGCATTATAATATTGATTAGTATTTTAATTCCTACTTTATTATTTGCCAATTTAGATAAAGTATATATCCGCTTAATGATTTTGTGTACAGTGTGGTTGGGTGTGATTGGTTTCTTAGATGATTTATTTAAAATTCGTGCACGAAAAGCAGCGCAAAACAAAAACGAAAAATATATTAAAAGCGATAGTGATGGGTTGGCTGGTATTTCAAAAATTATAGGTCAAGTTGGTTTAGGAATTATTATTGGCATTACACTTTATTTTAGCAATGCAGTTACAGTAGAGCGCGAAGTAATTACTACCACCCATGCGCAATTACAAAAAGGCGAAAGACTTTCTAAAGATTCTAATATTATTATTCGAACACTCAATGGTGTTGAGAAAAAATTTGTAAAAGTACAAACACCTATTACCACTATTCCATTTGTAAAAAACCACGAGTTTAATTATAGCAAATTAATTTCTTGGATGGGTGCTGGTGCCGAAAAATACACTTGGATTATTTATGTGCTGATTGTAATTTTTATTGTTACCGCAGTATCTAATGGCGCCAACTTAACCGATGGGTTAGACGGATTGGCTGCAGGCGTTAGTGCCATTATTGGCGCGGGTATTGGCGTATTTGTATACGTAAGTGGTAACTATATTTTTGCCGATTATTTCGATGTAATGTATATTCCTAATTTGGGGGAACTATCCATTTTTGTGGGTGCCTTTGTGGGTGCTTGTATAGGATTTTTATGGTACAACGCATATCCTGCCCAAGTATTTATGGGTGATACAGGATCATTGGCACTAGGTGGTATTATTGCTTCTCTAGCATTTATTGTACGCAAAGAATTATTGATTCCTATTTTCTGCGGTGTGTTTTTAATTGAAGATGTAAGTGTAATTATTCAGGTAGCATATTTTAAATACACCAAAAAGAAATATGGCGAAGGCAAGCGTGTGTTTTTAATGAGTCCGCTTCACCACCACTATCAAAAGAAAGGATTTCACGAAAATAAAATTGTATTACGTTTTTGGATTGTTACCATTTTACTAGTAGTAGCAAGTATTGTAACACTAAAAATTAGATAAGCAACATGAACACTATTCATCAAACTAACCCAATTCAAACTACTGCTGCTGGCATTGGTATGGGTATACGTTTGGTGATTCTAGGATCTGGCGAATCAGGAATTGGTGCGGCTTTACTTGCCAAACAAAAAGGCTATGAAGTATTTGTGAGTGATGCGGGTTCAATTAAACCTAACTATAAAACAGAATTAGAAAATAACGGAATTGATTTTGAAGAATTGGGTCATACAGAAGCCTTGATTTTAAATGCAAAAGAAATTGTAAAAAGTCCTGGTATTCCTGAAAAAAATCCATTGGTAAAAATCATTCGCGAAATAGGCATTCCAGTAATTAGTGAAATAGAATTAGCTTATCGATTTAAAGGAGATAGTAAAATTATTGCCATTACTGGTAGCAATGGTAAGAGCACTACTACTTCTTTAATTTACCATATCTGTATTACAGCTGGTTTAGACGCAGCATTGGTTGGCAATATTGGGTTTTCATTTGCGCGTCAAATTGCCAAAGCGCCCAAAGATTGGTACATAGCTGAAATCAGTTCTTTTCAATTAGACGATATAAAACTGTTTAGACCCAATGTGTCTATTTTATTAAACATTACCGAAGACCATTTAGACCGATACGAATACAAATTTGAAAACTATATCAACAGCAAATTTAGAATCATCCAAAACCAAACAATGGAAGATGCTTTTATTTATTGTGCTGATGATTTGGTGATTGAAAAAAAATTGCGAACACTAACCATCCATACTAACCCATTACCATTCTCTATGAAACAAGAACTAAAAAAAGGCGGCTACATCAAAGGCGATCAGATGATGCT
>JBAXPJ010000059.1:0-16096 GCA_037132335.1 Sediminibacterium sp.
AAAATTGCTGGTGGTGCAACAGGGTTTACAAAAACAGATTTAGACGGTCGTTTTGTGTTGCCAATTGAAGCTGGAAAAAAATATAGTGTTACCCTTTCTTACATAGGATACAGAGAAAAAACAATTGATGATATTAGCCTTACCAAAGTAGGCGAAGAAGAAACTTTAAATGTAATGCTAGATGAAGCGGGCAAAGCATTAGAAGCAGTAACTGTTAAATCATCTTCAAGAGGGGCTGGTGCAAAAGGAGAAACCGTTAATGCATTATTGGCATTTCAAAAAAACACTTCTACTGTATCTCAAGTAATTTCTGCCGAAGCAATTCGTAGGTCTCCAGATAAAAATACTGGTGAAGTTTTAAAACGTATTCCTGGTACTTCTATTCAAGAAGGAAAATACTTGGTAGTGCGTGGTTTGGCAGATAGATATAATCAAGCAATGTTAAATGGTATTTTATTAAGTAGTACAGAGCCAGATAGAAAAACATTTTCTTTCGACGTTTTCCCTGCACCAATGATTGACAATATTATTATCAACAAAGCTTTTGTTCCAGAATTGCCAGGAGAGTGGGCGGGTGGTTTAATTCAAGTAAATACAAAAGACATTCCAACTAGTAATTTCTTCAGTGTACAATTAGGAACTGGATTTAATACACAAACTGCAGGTAGTGATTTTTATCAGTACAAAGGTGGTAGTTTAGATTTCTTAGGGATTGATGATGGTGCAAGGTCTTTGCCAGATGGTTTGCCAGCAAAAAATGCATTTAGTATGCTAGATCAAACACAAAAAACAGCATACGGAAAGCAATTTTCAAATGTTTGGTCTGCAGAAAAAAATGCTTCTAATTATCTACCAGTAACAAATAAAACTTTTCAAATTAACGGTGGATTTAATACCAAATTAGGTGCCAATAACAAACTAGGTGTTTCACTTGCACTTACGTATAACCAAAGTTTTAAAAGAACCAATTTCGACAACAGACTTTATTCTATCACAAATAATTTAGCTAGTATAAATTTCGATTATCACAACGATAAATATAGTCAAGACGTGTTATGGGGTGCTTTAGGAAATTTCACTTTGCAATTAGGAAGTAATACTAAAATCTCTTGGAAATCAATTTTGAATATCAATTCTACCGACTATACAACTAAGCGTACCGGAAAAGATTTTGAAAATGATCCTATCAATGGCGAAAATATTAGGGCTACAGAATTGGCATTAAAAGCAAATACATTTTTTAATACACAATT
Organism: Sediminibacterium sp.; assembly: GCA_037132335.1. Classification (GTDB taxonomy): domain Bacteria; phylum Bacteroidota; class Bacteroidia; order Chitinophagales; family Chitinophagaceae; genus Sediminibacterium. The sequence continues at coordinate 1,254 of JBAXPJ010000059.1, forward strand.
ATCTGGTGATCATAATATACCAAGTTTAAAAGCCAAATTGCATTGGTATGGAAGCTTTAATATTCTAGATCAATATATTCCTGACCAACGTCGTATACAATACAATCAAAACGTATCTGTTCCAAACTCTCCATACACCTTGTTGATCTCTGCATCAAAAACTTCTCAAAGAAGTGGTAGTAGGTATTATGGATTCTTAAATGATTATGTATATACAGGTGGTGGAGATGCAACTAAAAATTTTACAATCGGTTCTTTAAATCAAAGTGTAAAAGCGGGTTATTTATTACAAGTGAAAGATCGTTTGTTTGATTCAAGACCTTTTTCAGTGTATCTTCCTTCTGACAATCCTGCTTTACGTTTGTTACCAGAAAATCAAGTGTTTAGTCAAGAAAATTTTGGAACAGGATTCGATAACAAATTTGCTTTTAATGAAATTTTTGGTAATCAATACCGATATTTAGCAAACAGTATTTTAAATGCTGGCTTCCTTCAGTTCGACAACCAAATAGCACGCCAATTAAGGGCAACTTGGGGTGTACGTTGGGAAAATTTCGACCAAGTTATTGGAAGCATGCAACAAAAAGATCCAAGACATATTCACACAACTGTTGACGACTTTTTACCTGGTTTGAATTTTACTTTTAAAGCAAATGAACAAACCAATATTCGTTTGTCTGGTTCTCAAACTGTTGTTAGACCAGAGTTTCGTGAGTTGAGTCCTTTTGCTTTCTTTGATTTTGATTTAGGAGCAACTACAACTGGTAATAAAGAATTGGTTCGTACTAAAGTTACCAACGCAGACTTACGTTATGAGATTTATCCAAGAGCTGGAGAAATATTCACACTAGGTGTATTCTATAAATATTTCGAAAAACCAATCGAATTGTATTTCAACCAAACTGGTGCGGGTAGTTCTAGTACATTTAATTATATCAATGCCGATAAAGCTTCTGGATATGGTGCAGAATTAGAAATCAGAAAAAAATTAGATGTAGTATCTGATGCCTTACGCAATTTTGTATTCCAAGGAAACTTTTCTTATATCTACAATAGAGTAATTAGTTCTGGTACTAATTTAAACAGACCAATGCAAGGTCAAAGTCCTTATTTAATAAATGCATCTCTTCAGTATGATGTTGAAAAAATTGGCTTGAATACTACTTTATTGTTCAACCAAATTGGTCGTCGTATTTTATATGTAGGAAGTAGTGATTATCCGCCAGTATGGGAAAATCCACGTGCATTACTTGATTTACAAATGGCTAAAAAAATACTTAAAAATAAAGCAGAATTAAAATTAAATATTTCGGATTTGCTTAATCATGTAGCCTATTTCTACCACGACTTAAACGAAGACGGAAAATTCGATAAAACAAAAGATGCACTTGCGATTGCTCGTAAATATGGCACAAATGTTAGTATTTCTTTTGCCTATACCATTAAATAAAAAAAACAAATAAAAATTCTCCCAATGAAAAAGGTATTTATTCTGATTGCAGCCGCAGCAATGTTAGCAAGCAGTTGTAGAAAAATTGAAGTTGATGGAACTACTACAACTGTAGTTACTCCTCCATCTTCTACTCCAGTAGAAAATACGATTCTAGAAGGTCGTATCATTACAAATTTAACTTTAAAGGCAAGTTATACATATAAATTGCGTGGATTGGTTTATGTAACTAATGGTGCAATTTTAACCATTGAGCCAGGTACCAAAATTGTTGGTGAAAATGGTAAAAATGGTGCTTTAATCATTTGCCGTGGTGCAAAAATTAATGCAGATGGAACTGCTGATAAACCAATTGTATTTACTTCTGAAGCTGCAACCCCACAACGTGGTGACTGGGCTGGTGTAGTATTGTTAGGTCAAGCACCAAGTAACTCATCTTTTAACGGTGTTGATGGTGTAGGTGAAATTGAAGGTGGTGTTAATAATAGTGATGGTTTAGGTTTATATGGCTTAGGTGCTACTTCAAACTTAACTGATAATAGCGGTACTTTACGTTATGTACGTATTGAATATGCAGGTTACGCGTTTTTACCAGACAAAGAAATTAATGGTTTAACTTTTGGTGGTGTGGGTAACCAAACTACCATTGATTATGTGCAAGTTTCTTACGCTAATGACGATTCTTTTGAGTGGTTTGGCGGATCAGTAAACTGTAAACACTTAATATCTTTCCGTACACTAGATGATGATTTTGATACTGATAATGGATTCAGTGGAAAAGTACAATTCGGTATTTCTTTACGTGACTCTTCTGTAGCGGATATTTCTAAGAGTGAAGCATTTGAGTGCGATAATGATGCTAACGGATCAGATAGAATGACTTATTTACCTTCTATTCCAGTTAGTGCTAATAACTTAGTAGCAATCGTTCCTGTAAAAACTAGTGCAGTATTTAGTAATATGACTTTGATAGGACCAAAAGCAACTGCTACATCTAATGGTAATAGTTTGTTTTTAGCTGGTGCGCAATTACGTAGAAACTGCGAACAAAGCATTTACAATTCTGTATTCTTAGGTTGGGGCGGTGGCGCAGTTAACGGTTTGTTGATTGATGCTAGTAAAGGAACTCCTACCGATAAAAATTTAGATCCTACAGGTGGATTGAATTTTAGAAATAATATTATTGCAGGTCCAACTGCTAATGCTGTTGTTTATGCTGCTAGTGCAACTCCAACAGGTGCTACTACTGCTTCAATATTAGCTTGGGTAAATACTGCTGCTTATGCAAATACCATTACACCTAATAACACAGACGTAGGTTTAGGTGCTCCATTTGCTTATGCTGCTCCTGATTTCAACCCAACTGCAACAACTTCAATTGCTGCATCTGGTGCAGATTTCACAAGTGCTAAGTTAAAAACTTCTACAAGTGGTAAATTAGACTTCACAGCTGTTACCTACAAAGGTGCATGTGGTGTAGGCGATACTTGGTGGAAAACTTGGACTTCTTTTAAATAATATACAATAACCTTTTTCATATAGAGGCTGTCTCAATAATATGAGTCAGCCTCTTTTTATTCGGATACCTGATGGATAAATATATTCGTTTACACAATTCTCAGCGTAGCTTTTTAGTTTTGATACATCCTGTTATTTATTACCTTTAACCAAGCGTAATTATCAATCTTATGAAATATTATTTTGTAATCGTTTTACTTGTTATTATTTGCGGCTCTTGTAATAATCAATCAGCACCAAAACAAACAGCAGATACTATAGCTCCAGCTCCCGTTAAAGACCCTGCAACCATTGCTGCTGAAAATGCAAGTTTGTTAAAGCAATATAATTCGCTAGAAAAAGTGTTTGATAACCAGAATTGGATGGTAATAAGAGGGAAGGATACAAGTTATTTATACCTAAGCAGGTTGAATAATTTTTTAATTCTAGCGCATAATTTCAATATGAAAAAAGGCGATTCAGCCAATTTAATGATTGATTCAATTAAAGTAGCAGGTAGTAATAAAATCAGTTGGAAATGGAATAGTAAAAATTATATTTTAGAATCTGCTACCGAATTTACCAATACATGGTTAGCCGATTCAAGTAAAATAATTTTTAGAAAGAATGATATTGGTACATTAGGATTTGAAATAACTGGGCAAGAAAAATTGATGCTTAAAAAAACACTTCCACTGTCTACTTTTTTAGTTCGATCTTTTTATGATTATCAGCATGGAACCAAATTAGCATTCGATCAAACTGATTTTACTAAAAAGCATAAGCCTTAAATTAATTACCAATTATTCATCTGCCCTTCCACAATTCTTTCTGGCTGTTTAATTGCATGCTCTTTCCATTTAGCATCGTAAGACACAAACCAACTCAGCCAAAGAGTACGCGACAAGCGCATTTGCAAGGGTTGTGTAAGTATTAATAATATTATATCAGTAGCCAACCAATAAAAAATTCGGTTGTCGTCTATATCAAAAGTCATTCCTATTAATACTTTCCAAGCAACAAAGGTGGCAACAGTAAATGCCACAGATAAACCATAACTCACATAACCGGTTCCGTAATAGAAGCCAACTTCTAATTCGGTGGGTTGCCCACAAGAAGGGCAGTTGGTAGGCATTTGCATGTTTTTAGAAAAATTATACGGACTGTTATGCGTAAAAATTTTCCCTTCTCTACAACGCGGACAACGATTATTAAAAATACTCCACAAATAAAAAGGCTTTTTTTCAGGAACAGACATGTAAGATGGTTGTTTGAGGCTGCAAGTTAGTTATAAGTTGATAGGTTGATGGCATTTATATATTGCAGTTGTTGTCGTAGCCGCAACCTCTTTTATTATAGGCGCCAATTACTCCAACAATTATTAGTGCAAATCCTAAAATAGCAGGAAGCCAGTCTTCAAAATGCAAGGCTCCCCATAAAAATAACGCACCCGCACTTAATCGGATTATTAAGGCCCAATCTAGTTTCAATAAAAATCGTAACACTTATTGTAGTTTGTTTTGCAAAGCGCTCCAATTGCCGCCATTAAAGGCTTCCATGCCTGCTTTGTTAAGCATGGTTGTGGCCATACCACTTCTAGCGCCAGATTGGCAAACGGTAATGATCTTTTTATTTTTCTTCTTCAATACAGCTAACTTTTGTTCTAAAGTTTGCAAAGGAATGTTTTGAGATTGCGGAATATGTCCTGATTTAAATTCATCTACCGAACGTACGTCCACAATAATAGCACCTTGCAAAAAAAGTTCTTTGAAGTCTACTGTTGGTTTGCCAATTCCAAATAAATTACTAAAGATTCCCATAATGTTATTTTTTACAAATCTCCATGCATTATGGGCATTAAATAGTGACAATAGTTACAAAACAAAAAATAGCCTTATAATAATTCAATGGCATTGCGGTGTAAGACCACCATTTTACGTTGCTCCATTTTTTTAAGTAATCTAGAAATCACTTCTCTCGACGAATTTAATTCTTCGGCAATCTGTTGGTGCGATAAAGCAATGGTGTGAACATTGTTTATTTTAACATGGCGTTGTAAATAAAAAAGCAGTCGCTCATCCATATTTCTAAAAGCTACTTGGTCTATTAAATTGAGCAATTCATCGAAACGATTTCGGTAAGTGCTTAATACAAAATGGTACCAAGTTTTATATTCAATCATCCAGCGGTCAATCAATTGTAGGGGCACCATTAATACGGTTGTTTCTTCAACTGTTTTGGCCATCACCCTGCTGGCTTCTGCTTTTGCGGCACAAATAATAGATATGGCACAAGCTTCGCCGGGTTGTAAATAGTACATTAAAAATTCACCACCGTCTTCGTTCTCTCTAAATATTTTTACAGAGCCATCTAGTATTAATAGGGTGCTTTTAATAAACTGGCCCGTGCGCATCATTAGCTCTCCAGCAGGAAAGGTTTTAATAACTCCATGGGTAATAATTTCTTTTAATAATTCAGGCTCAAATTGCGGAAACAAAACGCTAATATCTTCCATAATTATTGGGCTAAAATTTTTTCCATTTGAATGCCGCGTGACCCTTTAACTAGTATATACGTATCTGTAAAACCCTTTGCCTGCAACCATTCTTTAGCAGCATTGGCATTGGGTAAATAAATAAATGGATGTGTTATTTTTTCAAAATCGCCACCAACTAATACCACATTTTTAAAACTGTATTTTTCAATTAAGTTGGCAATTGTTTGGTGTTCTTCAACGCTATTAGTGCCTAATTCTTTCATGGCACCAAGCATTAATACTTTATTGGGTACTGAAAGTTTTGCAAAATTTTCAATAGCCAATTGCATACTACTAGGGTTGGCATTATATGCATCTAAAATAAAATGATTCGTTCCTACTTGTAATAATTGAGAGCGACTATTAGACGGCGAATAATTTTCAATCGCCTCCACCATTTTATTATCAGGAATTTGAAAATAAAGCCCCACGGCTAATGCACACAAAACATTGGGTAAATTATAATCGCCTACTAATTGTGTATGAATTGTAACAGGATCAATTCCCTTGCTAATAGCTACCGATAAAAAAGTTTCACTAGCAGCCACAGCGCCTACTAAATTGCCAACCTTACTGCCATAAGCAAAACGTTTTTGAATAGCTTTACTCATGTCAATCAAATATGGCGCATCGGTTAAAACAAAGGCAGTACCATTTTGCGCGCTTAAATAATCAAACAATTCTCCTTTGCCTATACGAACCCCTTCTTCGCTTCCAAAACCTTCTAGGTGCGCTTTACCGCAATTGGTAATTATGCCGTGTGTAGGCTGTGTATACAAGCAATAAGATGCAATTTCTTTTTGGTGATTGGCGCCCATTTCAATCACGGCAATTTCAGCATCTTTTTTAATTTTTAAAATGGTAAGCGGAATGCCAATATGGTTGTTTAAATTTCCTTCGGTAGTAGCAGTTTTTAAATGGCTCGATAAAACAGCCGATACCAATTCTTTGGTGGTTGTTTTACCATTACTGCCTGTAATAGCAATCACAGGAATTTGAAATTGTTCGCGGTGATAACGGGCTAAATCTTGTAAGCAGGTTAACACATCAGGTACCAATATTAAACGATCATTACTTGGGTCAATTGGTTCGTCTACAATGGCATATGCAGCACCTTTCTCTAATGCTTGTAATGCAAATGCATTGCCGTTAAAATTGGCGCCTTTTAAAGCAAAAAAAAGGCTGCCTTTTTCTATTTTTCTAGTATCCGTTTCTACAGAAGGATACTGTTCATAAATTTCATACAATTCTGCTATTTGCACAGGCATCAATTTATCTGTAAAAATACCGCCTTATTGTTAAGTAGCCGCTAGTTAATTGTATAAAAAAAGCCACTCAAATAAATGAATGGCTTTTCTGTAAGCTGTATCGTTACCTTTTCCTTAACGCTTATTTCTTCGAGGAGGGAAAAATGTACCAGATTTTGATTTGATAGAGGTGCTTTCAGAAGCGCCATAATGCGACATCGCACAACGGAAGCCCAATGTATTGGTACTTTGTTCTTCTTCTAAATAGCGACGTGCGCCTGGGCTTAACCAGTAAGCTCTATCATTCCAACTTCCTCCTTTAAATACCCTTGATTTGTCTGAAATTAAGGTAGTAATACCATAACCGTAATTCACGCCACTTATAGAATCACCATCATTATAATTAATGGCATAAGAGCGTTGGTAATTACGTCTATTTCTTAAAGCAGAATCAGATTCAGCAACCATTTTAATTCTACCCTTATCATCTCTTAAATTACCTTCTCCACCAGAACGGTCAACCTTTTTAAATACGTTACCACGAAAAGTATTAAAATCTTCTCCGTCTAAACTAGTTAACGGACGATAAACATCGGCAACCCACTCACTCACATTACCACTCATATTATATAAACCAAATCCATTAGGAAAATAAGAAACTACTTCTGCAGGAATAGCAGCGTTATCGTTCAAACCACCAGCAACTCCCATATTATCTCCAGCGCCACGTTTAAAGTTGGCTAAGAAAGCACCCTGAAAAGATCCTTTTTTGGTATAGCGAAGATTATCAAAACCATCGTTTTTCCAAGCATAGATTTGTTTGTTGGCTACCACTTCTTCGCCACGCTCTTTTTTACTTCTTTTCTTTTGTGGATTTTCCATCAAATAGCCATAAGCAGCATATTCCCACTCGGCTTCTGTTGGTAAGCGATAGTCGCCAAACATAATTCCGTCTTCGAACTTAACAGTTGTTCTAGGACGACCTTGTGCATCTTTCAACGGATTGCTTTTTTTCTTAACATCCTTGCCAGGAACTGCTTGGTATTCGCCGAGCATATAAGCTTGAGAGTTAAAATTATCTTGTCCAGCGCCGTTTAATTCTTTTTTAAGTTGCGTTTTTTTGTCTAAGAAACCTTTGTTTATTAAGGTCAACTCATTTACGCGGTCGGTTCTCCAAATACAATAATCGGTAGCCTGCTTCCAGTTAACACCTACAACAGGGTAGTAATTATAAGAAGGGTGCCTAAAATAATATTCTACATAAGGCTCGTTAAAAGCTAATTCGCTTCTCCAAACCAAACTATCGGGTTTTGCTTGGTCTACTACTGAATCCATACCAGCAGTGCCAAAAACGTTTTCAAGCCAGTACAAATACTCGCGGTAATGAACGTTTGCAACTTCTGTTTTGTCTATAAAAAAAGAAGAAACAGTTACACGACGCGTAATATTGTTCCAATCGGCCATTACATCTTCTTGGGTTGCGCCCATAGTAAAAGTACCCCCTTGCACAAACACCAAACCCGGTGCTGTAGGAACGTCTTTAGGTTTAGGAACATTGAAATTACCTTGATTTTTATCATTATAATTCCATCCGGTAGTGGTAGACTTTGCTACTTTTTTCTTAAACATACTACAGGAAGCGAATGATCCGGCAAGGGCTAAAAGCCATACCAAATTCCTGATTGATTTTAATAACTGCATTATAAAAAATTGAGTTTGAAGTAGAGTTTTGTCAGATCATTCTAATTTACGTCTATGCGAATATAGAAGATTTCTGTTTATATCGTAAAAAAACAGGCAGCATTTGTCTGTTATCAAAAACCTAATTTTAGCCCAAAATTGAAAGAAAGTCTGTTTAAAGCCTAATAAAACGGAAAAAACAGCCAAAAATGCTTGAAATTGAATAGAAAAAACATCCAAAAAAAGCTTCAGTACATTTGCACCCATGCTAAATAAAACAAAAATTGGTATCCTCTTGCTGCTATTTCTAGGTTGGCAGCCGCTATTGCAGGCGCAAAGAGTGTATACCGCCAATAGTGTTTTAGCAACAGGTAATTGGATAAAAATTGGGGTAAAACAAGCAGGCGTTTATAAAATTGATGCAACCAGTTTGGCTTCAATGAATTTAGCAGCAGGAAGCATTGGTTCGGCATCCATCAAATTATTTTCAAACGGCGGTGCCATGTTGCCCGAACCCAATGCCCAATTTAGAAACGATGACTTGGTAGAAAATGCCATAGAAGTAGTTGATGGAGGGGATGGAATTTTTAGCGGAAACGACTACCTACTTTTTTATGCCAGCGGCCCTAATGGATGGGTTAAAGACAGTTTAAATAAGCAGTTCAATCATGTTAAAAATTTGTATACCGATACTGCTTTTTTTTATTTGAGTATTGGTGGAAACGGCAAACGAGTTAACACCAAAACAGCAGCACTAAATTCCAACATAGTAGTAAACAGTTTTAACGAAAGATATTTTTATGAAAACGATTTGGTCAACTTACAAAATAGTGGCAAGGAATGGTTGGGGGAATCGTTTAGTAGCAATGGGTCACTAGCCAAATCATTTAGTGTTGATTGGCCCGGAATAATTGCGCCAGTATTTTTAAAAACAAGTGTAGTTGCCAGAAGCATTAATTCGCCGAGTAGTTTTGCAATTCAATTGAATGGGCAAGCACTCATGAACATCAATATCGCTGCAGTGTCTGGCTATTTTTTAGATGCATATGCGCTTGCAGGAAACGATACTAAATCAAGTAATACGACTACTACACCAATCAGTGTAAATTATACGTATCAAACAACAGTAGCGGGCGCAGAAGGATGGTTAAATTGGTTTGAATTACATGGCCGCCGATCTTTAATAATGAATGGCACCACCCAATTGCCATTTAGAGATTGGGCCTCTGTGGCAGCGGGCAATATTGCAAAATTTACACTATCAAATGCTACTACTAATACCAATATTTGGGATATTACCAATCCATTAAATCCCGAAAAAATAAATGGCAATTTAACAGGAACCGATTGTATTTTTTTAGCCGATGCATCGCAACTGCGCGAGTACATTTCATTCGATAAAAACAATGTATTAATTCCGGTATCTACACAAAAAATTGGTAATCAAAACCTGCACCAAAGTAGTGTTGCAGATTATATTATTGTTACAGATGCATCATTCATTTCAGCGGCCAATCAATTGGCTGCATTCCATACACAGCAAGACCAATACAGAACAGTAGTAGCCACCACCCAACAAGTTTTTCAAGAATTTTCAGGCGGAATTCCAGACCCAACAGCTATTAGAGATTTTGTAAAAATGTATTACGATAAAGCAGGTGCAGTGGTAGCCAATCGACCAAAATTTTTATTGTTATTGGGTGCCGCATCTTTCGATTATAAAAACAGAATTGCAAGCAATACCAATTTGGTTCCCGGATACGAATCTGCTAATTCTTTCGATCCATTACTAACGCATACTTCCGATGATTTTTTTGCACTACTCGATGATGCCGATGATATTAATATGGTAGCACCTGCAGGATTATTAGATATTGGTGTTGGAAGAATTCCTGCCAGAAATTTATCAGACGCGCAACTAATGGTGCAAAAAATTATTCAATATTATAATAAATCAAGTGTAGGATCTTGGCGTAACCAAGCTTTTTTTATTGCAGATGATAAAGATGCCAATTTACATTTAAATGACGCAGAGTCTTTGGTGAATGGGGTTTCGGCCACTGATGCATTTATTAATTCTAATAAAATTTACCTCGATGCCTATCCACTAGTAAGTGGTTCTGGTGGTGCACGCTATCCTGCTGTAAACGATGCCATTGTTAATTCGGTTTTTAACGGTGCTCTAATTGTAAATTATAGTGGACACGGTAATTCGCAACGCTTGGCCGAAGAAACAATTTTAAGTCAAACAGAATTAAATCGATTTAATAATGCGAATAAATTACCCTTGTTTATTACAGCAAGTTGCGATTTTGCGCCTTACGATGATCCATCCAAAATATCATTGGGTGCAAGCTTATTAATGGGCAATACCAATGGCGCCATTGCACTCATGACTACTACGCGTGTAGTGTTTGCTTATAGTAATAGAATTATCAACGACAATTATTTGCGCATAGCCCTACAACCCAAGGCCAATGGGCAATACCTCAGTTTGGGCGAAGCAGTAATGGCGGCAAAAAATACCACGTATCAATCGTTTGGAGACGTATTTAATAATAGAAAATTCACGCTATTAGGAGACCCTGCTATGCGTTTAGCTTTTCCAACATATCGCTTGCAACTAACCAAAATAAATAACCAAGCACTACATTCAACAGACACTTTACAAGCACTCGGAAAATATAGTTTCAACGGAATAGTTACAGATGCATTAGGCAATGCCATCACAGATTTTAATGGCATTGTTTATCCAACAGTTTACGACAAAGCACAATCTGTAAAAACTTTGGGCAACGATCCTGCAAGCCCTGTAACTAGTTTTACCACACAAAATAGTGTGTTGTATAAAGGCAGTGCAAGTGTTACCAATGGCAAGTTTCAGTTTAGTTTTATTGTACCCAAAGACATCAATTATCAAAGCGGATTTGGCAGAATTAGTTTGTATGCCAATAGCGGATTGGTAGATGCAACGGGCGTGAACAATAGCATTTATATTGGTGGTTTATCTAAACAATCAACAGACAATACTGGCCCCACTATTCTAGGTTTTATTAATGATGAAAATTTTAAAAATGGCGGACTGAGCAATGAAAATCCATTATTGTTATTGCAGTTATTTGATTCATCGGGTATAAGCACTTCTGGTGCAGGAATTGGCCACGATATTACCGCAGTTGTAGACGGAAATGAGCGAAACGTATTAGTATTGAACGATTATTATACAGCCATCAATAACAGTTACCAAGCGGGTTTGGTGCGCTACCAATTACCAACATTATCGGAAGGGCAGCACCGCATTCGCATAAAAGCTTGGGATGTAGCCAATAATTCAAGTGACATTGAAATAGTATTTGTGGTGGCCAAGCAAGCAACGCTACTAGTAAAAAATCTGCTCAATTATCCTAACCCTTTTAATAGTCTAACGCATTTTTCGTTCGAACACAACCAACCCAATACCTCGCTAGATGTTTCAATAACAATTTTTAATACCATTGGGCAGCTAGTAAAAACCATCCAAACCACCATTAACACAGCGGGCACCCGAAATTGTAGCATAGATTGGAATGGAACCGATGAAAATGGTCGAAAACTCAAAAAAGGTATTTATATTTACCAAATCAAGGTGGCACTCAATGGTGAAACCTATCAAGAAGCTAAACAATTACTACTGTTTTAAACAAATTGAATGGAATAAACTCTACCCATTTTTTATTGCTTATTTTTGGGGACAAACCCCTAATTGTTTAAACAGATTCAAATCTATGAAATTAGCTATTCAAAGAGTTGTGGTAATTATTATGTTTTGCGTGCTCGCAACAAGCACCCTAAAAGCGCAAACAGATTCCATTAATATAGTAGGAACAGCTGTTCCGTTTTTAAGAATTTCACCCGATGCAAGGGCAGGCGGTATGGGCGATTTAGCCATTGCAACTACTCCCGATGCCAATGCGCCTTTTTGGAATTTGGCAAAACTGCCATTTGTAGCAAAAAAATCATCCATTTCAATCAATTATACCCCATGGTTAAAAGACCTAGGATTAACCGATGTGTATTTAGCTAGTATGGCAGCATACACTAAATTAGATGAGGAGTCGGCCATTTCAACTTCCTTACGATTTTTTAGTTTGGGCAATATTCAATTGACCGATAATTCTGGTAATATTTTAAATTCAGTTAAGCCAAGTGAGTTTTGTATAGACCTTGGTTATTCTAGAAAATTAAATAACAAATTAGGCATAGGCGGAGCACTACGTTATATTAATTCAAGACTAGTAACAGGCGATGTAGGAACCGGTGTGGTGTACAAAGCAGGAAACTCTGTTGCTGCCGATGTATCGGTGTTTTATAATGGTGTATCAGACGATATTGCAACTGGCATAAATTGGGGTGTTACGTTATCAAATTTGGGAAGTAAAATTGGGTACACCAATGATGCCACCAATAAAGATTTTATACCAGCTAATTTAGGTTTGGGAGTAGCGTATGTTAATGACATAAATCAAAGCAATAGAATTTCATTTGGCTTAGACTTAAATAAATTATTGGTACCCATTGCACCAAAAGCAACTGGTTCATATAGTACTGATTCTGCTAATTTGGCTACTTATAGAAACACAGGCGTAGTATCTAGTTGGTTAAAATCGTTTAACGATGGAACTAGCGTTACCAGTAGCTTTCAGGCCTCACTAGGTATGGAGTATTCTTATAACGACCAGTTCTTTTTTAGGGGCGGATATTTTTACGAAGACAAAACCAGGGGCAATAGAAAATATTTTTCTGTTGGTGCCGGATTTAATATGAGTAGTTTGTCATTGAATGTTTCTTACCTCGTACCATCGGGTACAGGCGTTACTAGAAATCCATTGTCAAATACGGTTCGTTTTGGATTGGTATTTAATTTAGGAGACGACTAATTAATGGCTAATTCAGTATAAAAATTATTGTAACATATGGGCTTAAGAATCGGACAAGGAGTAGACTTTCACCAATTGGTAACAGGCCGCGATTTATGGATTGGTGGCGTGAAAATTCCACATACAAAAGGCGCACTAGGTCATAGCGATGCCGATGTATTATTGCATGCTATTTGCGATGCTTTATTGGGCGCACTTTGTTTGGGTGATATTGGATTACATTTTCCAGATACTTCACTTGAATTTAAAAATATTGACAGTAAAATATTATTACAACGCACCGCCGAGTTAATTGCTGCAGAAGGGTATGCTGTAGTAAATATTGATGCTACATTGTGTTTAGAATCGCCTAAAATAAAACCCTATGTAGGGCAAATGCAAGCCACTATTGCCAGCATTTTAAACATCACTATAAAAGATATTTCTATTAAAGCCACTACTACCGAAAAAATGGGCTTTGTAGGTAGAGAAGAAGGCTTAGTAGCTTATGCTAATTGCTTGCTAGCGCAAAAATAGCCCACTAATTGTGTAGCTATTAGTAAGTTTTCATATATTAGAGTATATTTGCAACCCTACTAATCGGTGCACATTTCCCCCGAGCGATGGTTATAAGGGTATTATTAATCAATTGTTTGCAATATGTTTAAGAAAATTAACATTGTACCAAGGTGGTTTATTCTGTTATTAGACTTGGGGGTTACAAAGATGGCATTGTTACTAGCCATTTTTATTAAGCAAGAATTATCCTTCAAAAATATTACGCTAGAAACACTGGTAAATACCCTGCTTTTTATGGGTATTGTAAACTTGTTAGTGTTTGCTTCTTTAAAAACCTATTCGGGGATTGTTAGGTACACTGGTTTGCAAGATGCTTTTCGGATTGGCTTATCGGTTCTATCATCTTCTGTTATTTTATTTTTTTTCACATCAGATATTCTGCATTATTCTGCAACTTTTCTATTTACCAAGAGCATTATTATTGTTTATGCTACGTTTAGCTTTTTAGGATTAATTACCTATCGGGTAATGGTTAAATCTCTTTTTTCGTATTCGCGTAATTACAGTATGCAAAAAAAGAACGTGGTTATTTTTGGTGCATCAGAAGCTGGCGTTGCAACTAAAAGGGTATTAGAACACGACACTATAAATAATATTCAAATATTGGCTTTTATAGACGACGACAAAAAGAAAAACAATAAAGGATTAGACGGCATAAATATTATTGATTTTAATGAATTCACTAAACTGATTCAAAAAGAGCCAGTAGCTGAATTGGTATTGGCTAGTTTTTCTATTTCGGTAAAACGTAAAAACGAATTGGTTGATTTTTGTTTAGACCACGATATTAAAATTTTAAGCGTACCACCTTATGGCCAATGGGCTGAGGGTAAATTTAATTCTTCGCAAATTCGCTCTATTAAAATTGAAGACCTTTTAGAACGCGATCCTATATTTATTAATAACCAACAAATAAGTAACCAAGTTAAGGGGAAACGTATTTTGGTTACTGGTGCTGC
>JBAXPJ010000060.1:0-15731 GCA_037132335.1 Sediminibacterium sp.
GCTATCAAGCAGTAGAGGATTGTATTTTAGCCAACCAACATTTAAGTGCCGATGGCATTAAGAATGCATTAGTTGAACTGGGTCAAACCTGGTTAGCAGGTAAGCAAACACCAGATGATATTACTTTAGTGGTAGTAAAAAAACTGGAGTAACCTTTTTCAGTATAAATAAATAATATTAGGCACTTGCATATTAATATTAGTTGTTCTTACAATAATATTAGCATGGTTCAATACCTCTTTTAGTTTAACTTAACCTAAAGGAGGTATACTAAAAAGCATTAATTTTACTACTGATAAACATTACTGCAATTTTATTACCCCTAAATAATTATGTTTTCAGAAAAAATGTTAACAGGACCAGATCTTGCCAATAAAACAATTTGTTTAAGTTTTGATGACGGACCCGGCAGCTCTTTTTTTAAAAATAAAGGACCAAATACTTTAGCGCTAGCTCAATATCTTCATAGAGAAGGGATTGTTGCTAGTTTTTTTATGGTAGGTCAATTCGTAAAAAAATTTCCTAAAATAGTTCAAGCAGTAAAAGACTTAGGTCATATTATTGGAGCACATACTTATAGCCATCCAAATATGGTTAAGGCATTTATTAATGGTAAAGATTTGGTAGCTGAAATGTCTACAACCGAAAAGCTATTGCTTCCATACACCAAGAATCAGCCAATCTATTTTCGTCCACCACATGGTTATTGGAATGCAGCAATAAGTGAGCAACTAAACAATCATTTAAAATCTGCTGATAATCATATTGGTCCAATCGGTTGGACTATTGACGCTGGCGACTGGATGTATTGGAGCAATTTTAATAAGGATAGCGCTAAAAAATGTGCTGATGCATACTTAAAAATGATTACAGAAAACAAGGGGGGAATTGTATTAATGCACGATTCCAATGCCGATAGAAATTTAATCAAGGCAATTATAAGAAGGCATAATAATAGAACGCTTGATGCTATTAAAATTATGGTTCCAACGCTAAAAAACTTAGGGTACCAATTTATTAGTTTAGATCAAATTAATTTCTCGGAAATAAGTAATTAAAATTAAATTTTAGGTGGCGGTACAGGTTGCGAACATTTGCTACCAATATATTTTCTGTAGAAGAAAGATAATTTCTACTTACTGTACTAGGCTCGTCTGAACTATTTTGGTGTGTAAATAATTCATTGAATTTATCGAAATAAATAGCCCTTCCTTTCTTGTGCAAAAACGACATCATCATTAAATATTCAGCCTTATCGCTTTTTATACCGCCTTCGGGATAGCGTCCAAATTTTTCAAGAAAATTACTTCGGCGTAAATGGCAGGCATCGCTATACACATAAAATTTAGCATAGCCAGCTTTTAAAATATGGAATTTCATTTCAGAAAAACCATTACGAATGGATTCTAGGTAAGGATATTTCCAATAGGCCCAATACCTTGCTATATCAAATTCTGGTCGCTCTTCTAATATGGCTAAAGATTCGGCTAGTTTTGTCGGAAAAATATCGGAAGGAATAAAATCTTCTTGAATATATAAGGTATAAGGTGTTGTTACAGCGTCTTGGCCCTTATTAATATTATTTGCTAATCCTTTATTGACGGGTGTAGTAATTAAACGGAAATTATATTGCTGCTGCAACAGTTGTAGTTGTACTTGTTGATCTTCTTTACTTCCATCATCCGACACAATTATTTCTGCAAAATGAACTTGTAATTGACTAAACCGTTCAAGCAAGTTAGCGAGGGAGCCACTTCTATTATAGTGTGTAATTAATAAACTGACTTTTTCAAAAGCTGATTTAGGGGTATCAATAGTCATATACAAATAAACAAAAATTATTATACAAAGATATACCTAACTGATAGAATAATCGATTTTTTAAAAACATGTTTGAAAAAAGGATGCTTCAAATACTTAAATAGCATCATTATTTTAAATAACAAAAGCTATTAGGCAATACTTATTAAAAGTAACACCTAATAGCTTTTAGTTATTTAAACATCTATTCTTTAAAATCCTCTTTGTCCTGCAGGTCTTGGTTTTGGCAATTCTTTACGCGGTAATTTTTTATCTCTTTGAGAAGCATCAAAAACAAAACTTGCCACAACAGTAGCCATTTGTTGTAAGTCTGCCTCAATTAAATGATCGTATACATCCATATTACTATGGTGGGTACGGGTATCGTATTCAATAGGATCTTGAATAAACTGGAACCCTGGTAAACCAACGCCATCAAAGGACTGATGGTCTGTTCCGCCAGTATTACTAATAGTGATAGTTCCTTCAGTAATATCTTTTAGAGGAGCAAACCATTGGGCGAAGATGTCTTTACAAGCTTCATTTCCTTGTAAATAGATTCCCCTAATTTTTCCAGTACCATTGTCTATATTAAAATAAGTAGATAATTTTTCGTGATCAGGTAGCAATTGCATAGTGGCTGGATCTGCAAATGTTTTTTTCACATATCCCCTAGAACCCAAAAGGCCTTGTTCTTCACCACTCCATAAACCAATTCTAATGGTTCTTTTGTTTTGAATATTGAGTGCTTTTAAAATACGTAAGGCTTCAAGCATTACTGCACTACCAGCAGCATTGTCTGTAGCACCTGTTCCTGTATGCCAAGAATCAAGGTGTGCACCAATCATTACAATTTCATTTTTTAAAATAGGATCTGTTCCTGGAATTTCTCCAATCATATTATATCCTTGTAAATCTTTTGTTTGAAACTTCACTTTCACATCGGCGTCTAATTTTACAGCTGTACCCGCTTTTGCAAGTCTAAGAATGGTATTATAGTCTTCAATTCCAATTACAATATCTAAGAAATTTTCTGGATCAGTTCCTTTGTATGCTCCTCCTCCTTGTGTATACAATGTGCCATCATGATTACGGGTACTTGTGCTTAAAATAGCTACTGCACCTTCGTTAACTGCCATTGTTTTTAAAAGTGCTAATGTGTTCATGGCACCACCGCCTCCACGAAACTGCATCTGACCACCACCAGTTCTTGGAGCTGCAGGTGCTGCACTAGCCATTTTAGCCAGTTCATCGCTATTGTAACGTGTAGCATCTGCTTTAAAACTTTGATTATAGGTGTCTAATTTATCAAGCACAATAATTTTGCCTTTTAGTTTGCCTCTATAAGCATCTAAAGACAAGGAATCAGTTACACTAACAGCAATAATCTCTGCATTTTTTAAACCCTTTGTTCCGCCACACCATGCTTTTGGATAGGCTTCTAAAGATTTATAATAAGGCGCAGTAATGGCCAAATAACTTTTTTGTAATTCCCAGCCTTTACCAAATTCACCCCAAGGATCAATGCTTGCATTGGTAATACCCCAACTATTTAATTTATCTTTTGCATAGTTGGCTGCTCTAAAATAGCCAGGAGAATTGGTTAGTCTATTACCACTTTCATCGGTTAAATGAAAGATAATATCCATTATTTGAGAGTGTTTCAGGCCCTCAGACTTAATTTTTTCAATAGTGGCATTGTCTATCTTTTCTTGTGCAAACAATCCAATACTACTAGCTAGCGTAACTAGCAACATAAATCCGAAAGTTTTTTTCATATTAATTAGTTTGATTCAATTTAAGTAAAAATTGGGGGATAAAATACAGTTTCAGGTTAAAAGGCATTTTCTTGCTAAAAATTGCCCAACAATTCAAGGAAAAAGTAGGGAATATTGCGCTTAGAAATGCAAGACTATTTTTGAACCAATTGATTGGTATAATTAATAGGCATTTTGTTGGTGTAGTTATTATTCATAATAACTAGTTGTTCTTTGTATAAAACAATCAATTTTTTAGGACTAATAATTCTAACATTACCCATCCATTGAAAAAGCCAACCGATAAGTTCACGGTTAATACCAGCTTCAAATTTCATTAACCAGTTTCCATTGTTGTTTTTTGTAAATGATTGGTTAGCATGCCAATAATAATTTTTTATAAAATTGCCGGTTACGTCGGTGAATTCAAGTTCAATAGAATAAGTTTTATTATCAATATTATTGGTAACACCAAAGCGTTTTAAGATTTCAACTTTTGAACTGGCCACTAATTTTTTAAAGGCAAAAGTTTTTTCTGTTAATACATAATCATTAATCTGTGCAATGTCTATAGTAATAAATTCATCTGTTCCATTTTGATACCCTGCTAAAAAATGATTGCCTCTATGGTATACTAATAAAATAGGCTTTAGTAGTAATGGGAATTTAATTTTTTTGGGAATAGATGTGGCGTCTCCCTCTATGGAATTGATTGTAATAAGTTTGTAATTGGCTATCGACCAAATGATATCGTCTATTTTTGTATTATAATTTTCGTCGTACAATGATTCATAAAAATAAGAATGTTGGTTTTGTTCTTCACTCATAAAAGCATAAAATGCTCTATTGATTTTAATAAAATCTTTATAAACGTTTCTAAATTTATTCATGGATTCCTTTCTGCTAATCTGTAAAATTCTAGGAGAGGCAGATCTGGTTAATTGAAAGGTGCTAATATCTCGTTGGTTTAAATTTAAATCAACAGATGGTTTAACGAGTCTAAAAGTTTTACGATTAAATTGCGAGGTGCTAATTAATATTTCTTCTCCTTCTCTTAAAATGAATTGACTGATTTGTTTGATGTCTATATAAATTTGACGCAATCCAATATCAACTTTTAATTTTAAAAGACTACTATGAATTTCATTAACTGTTTGCGGATTTTGCTCAAGTAATTTATAGATGGTATACACCCTTTCTAATTGGGTCATAGTTTGTAATTTAATTACAAACATATTGTATTTGAGTTAATTACAATTGCTTACTAGTTTATTTTTACTGAGTATTAGTGAAGCATCGTATCTAAAAATAACTAAGCCGCCAAAGATGTGTTTTTAATCGGGGGATTAAAAATTTTCTAAGGCGGCTTATTCATATCCGTAATAAATACTTTTTTTATCCCTTCATATCTGCCAATTCTTTAACCTTAGCCCACACACCATCATCAACAGGAATGCCCATTGCTAAATTCTCGTGGCGTGTTTTTAAAGACTGTTCGCCTGGATAAAAAATTTCGCTATTTTTTGTTACAGGAACAGACGTTTTTATTTGAGTGATTGTTTCTGACAATACTTTATCTATCAATTCTTGGGTATTTATTTTTAAGGGGTTGATGGCAATAAAAACTTGGCAACAACTTCCACAACTACCATTATCGAATTTATCAATGGCAGCGGTAGATAATCCTCCAGAAAGCAATGAAGCTAGTACATCTAATAAAATAGCAAACCCCGATCCTTTCCAAAATCCCATGGGTAAAATACGTCGGCTTTCTTCAATAGCACCAGGGTCATCGGTTAGTGCTCCATTAATATCGAATCCGCCCGGGTAAGGTAATTTTTGATTTTTTAAACGCGTTACTTGTAATTTTCCATAAGAATATAATGACATTGCCATGTCTAAAACAAGGTGCCCTTCTTTTCTTGGAACAGCCATAATAAAAGGGTTATTTCCAATGCCTCCAGATGTTGCACCCCAAGCAGGCATACAAGACTCTGTATTGGTCCAACAAATACCAATATATCCTTTTTCGGCAGCTAACCATCCATAAGCACCTCCGCGCATCCAATGGGTTGTATTGTTTAAACTAACTAATCCTACCCCATTTTTTTCGGCAATTTCAGTAGCACGGTTCATGGCAAATATTGCATTTAATATACCCGGCGCCATATGGCCATTGTATATTTCTAATGCACCAAGGTTTGAATCAAGTGTTGGGGTAGCATGTACATCTATCCACCCTTTATGAATATAATCTACAAAACGTTCTACTCTATTTAAGCCGTGAGAGTAAACGCCATCTCGGCTAGATTCTGTATGAATCCTTGCACAAATTTCTGCACGATCTTCTGGCATTCCAGCAAGAATGAAAGCTTTTTTAACCGTCGCTTTCATTTCATCAAAACTAATTCTGGTCATATAATTATATAATAAGTATTTAAATATGCTTTAATAAATTCAAATTAACGGATAAAAAATTTTCTTAAGTAATTCTATACTAGTAAAATACATAAAACGCGTAACAATTCCGTAACAATTCCGCAACATTTGCTTAACAATTTAATGACAGTAACTTAATGCATAATACCAAAATACAAGGCTCTGTATTGATACTTTCGCATTTCAACTAGAAAAATTCCTATGAGTCTTAAATTAACATCAAAAAAAATAAATTACAGTTTAATGCTGTGTTTGTTTTTATTCTTTTCCATTAATTCTTTTGCAGCTACGCTTAAAGGTAAAGTGGTTGACAATTCAACAGGAGAGCCACTTGTAGGGGCAACAGTAAAAATTAAAAACACCAATTTAGTAGCATTGGTTAAATTAGATGGAACCTTTGTTTTTAAAAATACGCCAAAAGGAAAAATTGAATTAACAGTAAGTTTTACTGGCTATAAAACTGCAGATAAAGCAGTTCAAATTGATACTGATAACGATACAAAAACGGTAAGCTTTTTGTTAGAAGCAACAAGCAATGCATTGTCTTCAGTAACAGTGAGTTCTACCAATAGTGGTTCAGACAATGCTACCCGCAGGCTTGAAAAAATAGCAGATCCAATCATTAATGTTTTGTCTGCAAAAACCATTCAATTATTACCAGATATTACGGTTGCCAATGCTTTACAAAGAGTAAGTGGTGTAACAATAGAAAAAAGTGGAAGTGGTGAAGCGCGTTACCCAATTATTAGAGGGATGGAAAAAAGGTATATCAACACCTTGGTTAATGGTATTAAAATTCCTAGTCCAGACAATAAGAGTCGTTATATTCCATTAGACATATTTCCCTCTGAATTGTTAGAGCGTTTAGAAGTTAGTAAGAGTTTAACGCCATCTATGGAAGGCGATGCAATTGGTGGAACTGTTAACCTTGTAATGAAAGATGCGCCAACAAAAAAAGTAATTCAGGCAAACTATTCATCGGGTTATAGTAATATTTTTGGTAGCCAAACCTTTCAACAATTTGATCATTCTACCATTAGTAAATTATCGCCATCAGAAATAAATGGAAAAACGTATGTTTCAACGCCTAAGGATTTTTCTGTTGCGCATTTAAATTATACCGATAAAACTTCTCCTATCAATTCAACTTTTGGCCTTACTTATGGAGATCGATTTGGTAAAGAAAAGAAACTAGGATTTATTGCTTCGTATAGTTATCAAAATATTTATAGAGGTACTACTTCAAATTTCTTTTTACCTAACTCTCAACCCGGTGCGCAACCTGGTTTCGATAATATTCCATTGTTTTCAGACTTACAAAAACGTCAGTATTCTGTACAAAGTCAAAGAACTGGTTTGAATGCTAAACTTGATTATGCGTTTAATAGCAAAAACAAAATCACTTTAACCAATACTTATGTTAAGTTAAATGACTACCAAACCAGAATTGTTTACGATACAGTTACATTAAATTCATTAGTAGATAATTGGCAAAGAAGTGTTTGGAATTATCAATCAATTTACAATGCAACCTTACAAGGCTTTCATACTTTAAGCAGTAGTTTAAAAGCAGATTGGAGTTTGGTCTATTCAACAGCTTCTAACAATACGCCAGATCAATCAGAATTTAAACACCAATACCAAACGGTAGCATCACCTGGAGCGCTAGATAAGGTTCAGGGCATCAATCATATATGGTCTCATAATACCGATAAAGATGTTGCTGGGTATTTAAATTTTACCAAGTCTACAAAATTATTTAACAGAGCAATAGATTTAAAAGCGGGTGTATTAGTAAGAAGTAAAAACAGAGATAATTTTTATAATAATTATAGTTTGAATCCATTGTTGAATTCTTTGTATACAAATATTAATAGTGCCATATTTATTTTCAAGAACCCAGCTGATGGTGCTATAACAGCAACTGGAAATAATTATACTTTTAAAGAAGATATTAATGCTGAATATATTCAAGCTAAATGGCAGTTGTCTTCTAAACTAGAAGCAATAGGCGGTGTAAGAATAGAAAATACTAATCAACACTACGAAACAGAATTAGGACCAGACGTAGCAGCAAAATCAGGCACTATTAAATACACCGACAAACTACCAAGTTTGCAATTTAAATATGCCCTTAACCAAACTCAAAATCTAAGACTAGCTTATTATCAAGCAATTGCTAGACCTGGTTTTGCAGAATTAATTCCTGATGGACCCGATGGTGAATTCTTTAAAGAACAAGGCGATCCAGTTAATTTAAAACATACTACCTCTAATAACTTAGAT
Organism: Sediminibacterium sp.; assembly: GCA_037132335.1. Taxonomy (GTDB): domain Bacteria; phylum Bacteroidota; class Bacteroidia; order Chitinophagales; family Chitinophagaceae; genus Sediminibacterium. The sequence continues at coordinate 8,283 of JBAXPJ010000060.1, forward strand.
ATACGTTATGAATTATATCCTGGTAATGCCGATCAGTTTTTAATTGGTGCTTTTTATAAAGACATCACTAATCCAATTGAAATATCTGCAGTAAAACCAAAAAATATTAATAGCCTTTATTTATTACCAGTAAATAGTCCTATAGCAACAAACTACGGCGTAGAAGTTGTGCTTACCAAATACTTTGGATCTTTTGGAATATCTGCTAACTATACTTATACCAATTCTAGCATTACAAAAGACAGCATGTTATTGTCTTATAAAAATGCCAATGGAACTGCATTTTTAAAATATGTTTCAGAAACAAGACCTCTTCAAGGACAGTCAAATCATATTGGAAATATTTCTTTGATTTATAAAAATCCTAAAATTGGGTTTGATATTCAAACTGCTTTGGTTTACACAGGAGAAAGGGTGTCATTTGTTAGTCCATACTTTGGCTTGCACTATTGGCAGTCTCCAACTACACAGTTAGACCTTTCTTTTGAAAAGCGCATTGTTAAAAAACTATCTGTTTATGGTAAGATAAATAATTTAACGGATGCTCCTTTTGAATTATCGTTACACCAATCTTATAATAACTATTTGGCTGCAGCTGGCCGCCCTATTGCATTGCAAACAAATCCGGAAAGTCAAATTATTATTCAAAGAGATTTCTATAAAACATCTTACTTATTTGGATTACGTTATAAATTTTAATAGTCCAACTTAACAAATACAATATGAAAAAATATTTATTGATACTAAGTTTTATTTCGAGTGCAGCTTTCTTTTCTTCTTGTAAAAAAACAACAGAAGACAAAAATTTATGGGAAGCGGTTCTACCACAAGCAACTCCTATTAGCGATGCAAGTTGTTTGTCTGGTGCTTTAAAAGGAACTATGTTAGCGGGTAAAACCTATAATATTTGTGGTGATATTTTTGTTAATGATGGCGACACCTTAATTATTCAAGAAGGGGTAACCATTAATTTCGGATCAGCTACTGTTGCTGCTCCTGTAGGCTTAGGTGTTAAAGGAACCTTGCTTTGTTTGGGTTCAAAAGACAAGCCTATTATGCTTACTTATCCTGGTGTAACCAAAACAGACCAAAATGGTGCAAATCCAAATACAGATCCAGCTTTACAGGGAAAATGGACAGGTGTTATTGGTGCCACTACTTGTAAATTAATTGTGGTTAAATGGACACATATTGAATTTGGTGGAGCAACAATTAGCTCTGCCATGAAAAGTTTTACAGGTTGTAGTAGTCCTTATTCAATCTATTTTGCAAATCCAGCTGGTGTATTTGTATTTGAAGATTCTTGGATTTATGGTAGTGTGGATGATCCATTTAGAATTAATGGTGGAAAAATTTCTGTGATGCGCAACACCTTTGAAAAGTGTGGTTATACAGGTGGTGAAGCAATGAATGCAAAAGCAGGTACCATTGGTGATTTTGCTTATAACTTATGTATTGGGATGGCAACAAACGGTCCAAAATTATCTAATATTAATATCTTACCGGGCTTTCCTGCGTCGAATGTTAGAATGTATAACAATACCATTATCAATAGTGGATATAGAAGGTCTGCAGCGGGTAGAGGTGGTTCTTTAAATTTTGAAGAAGGGGCTGGTGGCATGGCATATAACAATTTAATTGTGAACTGTAAGTTTGGTTTAAGAGTAGTAGGAACGCCTATTGCTGATACTGCTAATTTACAATATGGCTATAATTATTATTATGCCGATTCTGTTTCTGTAGCAAGTCAATTTATACCATCATTATCTGTAAGTACTTGTATTAGTAAACCACAAGAAACTGATTTTCCTAAGCCTTCTACTTATTTACCATCAGGATGGAAAATAGGAGATGTTTACACTGCGCCAAGTTCGGCTGTAGGTGTTAATAATCCTCAATTTATTAATGCGCCAGTGCCTTTGCCAAGTGGTTTAAAGCTGGCTGATATTGCGGTTGTTGGAAATTATAATTTTTCTTTAAAACCAACTTCGCCTTGTATTAATGCAGGTTACACTGGATTTTCTCCTAGAGCAGATGTGCCAGTTGATTTAAAATATGGCGCAACAGAAATTACACCTCCAGGTAGAGATATTGGATGCTACCAAAGTAATGGAAGGGGTAACCAACACTAATAAATAGTTATATTTTTAATAAGGTGTTATAATTTTATAACACCTTTTTTTATTCTTTTTTATGGCAAAATCATTATTGCAAAACTTCAGAAATTTACACAAACAATTTGCTTCTGTATTGTTTGTATTTTTCTTTTTAATTGGCCTTACAGGCTCATTGTTGGCGTTTAAATCTGTATTTAGCAAAACAATTTATGAGAATAATGCTAATAAGTTTACTGGAGCAAAACCGCAATATTTGCCAATAGATAGTTTAGAGAATCTAGCTACAGCGGCTTTAAACAGTTTTGCTGAAACAAAATTTAAGCATTCAGAAAAAGTAGAAATAAAAGTTTCTAAAGGGTCTGTAATTTTTTATTATAAAAACGCATTAAGTATTCAGGTAAATAGCATTACAGGCGCGCCTATTTTAATAGAAAAAAAGTTTGGAGGAATCATTCAAGATATTCATGATGGTGCTATTTTAGATACTTGGATTGAAAACAAATCTAGTATATTTAAAAAAATATATTCTATCATCATGGGTTTGTCTTTATTACTATTAACAATAACAGGAACCTATTTATGGTATAAGCCAAGGCTAATTAAAAAACAAAAAGGCACAGTTTAAATATGTAAATATGCTTGTAAAATCTTCAAAGAACATTTCAGTATTAATTGTATTATCAGTACTTTTTTTTAATAATACTTTCATCAATGCACAAGGCAAAGACTCTATCATACAATTTGTATTTACTTCAGATGTGCATTTCGGATTAACAAAAGAAAGTTTCAGGGGTCAAAAAAATGTTCCAGCAGCTGCTGTAAATAAGGCAATGGCCAATGAAATTAATCAGCTGAATAGTAAAACATTTCCTTTAGATAACGGGGTACAAAGCAATAAAAACATTAAATATTTAGATGCAATTGTTATTACTGGTGATATTGCCAACAGAATGGAAACAGGCATTCAATCAGCTACAAAGTCTTGGAATGAGTTCAGTTCTGTTTTTTTAGACGGATTAAAAATTAAAAAAACTAGTACCGAAAAATCAGACCTTTTAGTTGTACCAGGCAATCACGATATGAGCAATGCCATTGGATTTCACCGACCAATGGAACCAAAAAAAGATCCAGCATCTATGTTGGGCATTTATAACCTGATGTTTCCAAATGAAAAAAAATTAACTGTTTTTGATAGCACTCTTTGTAGGATTCATTATTCAAGAGATATTAAAGGCGTACATTTTATTTTTTTAAGTCTTTGGCCCGATTCAACAGAACAGGTATGGATGGAAAAAGATTTAAAGAAGGTGAGCAAAAGCACACCTGTATTGCTTTTTGCTCATTCAATTCCAAATGTAGAAGCTAGGTTTTTTGTAAACCCCAATGGAGACCATGATATTAATGAAACTGATAAATTTGAAAACCTAGTGCCTGAAATGTATAAAGATGGATTTCAAGTAAAAGGCGAAACATTAATTGAGCAAAAATCATTTGCGGCATTCATTAAAAAACATCCTTCCATTAAAGCATACTTTCATGGACACGAAAATTTTACGGAATATTATAATTGGAAAGGACCAGATAGCACCATTAATCTTCCTTGTATTAGAACAGATAGCCCAATGAAGGGTAGGTCTTCTGCAAAGGATGAATTTAAATTAGCTTACGAAATTGTGTCTATTAATACCAGTTCTAAACTGCTTACCGTTAGAGAAGTACTTTGGAACACTACAGCGATGGCCGGTGTATTAAAATGGGGTCAAACTACTAATATTAAATTATAGACTAGTTAATATGTGCTGCCACAAAATCAGCACAATATTTTTTAATTATTTCTCTTACTGAAGCAAATTCTTTTGCAATTTCCTCTTCGGTTCCAGTGGCTTTGGCAGGATCGGGGAAATTATAATGAAATTTTTCTGCTTTGCTAGGGAAATAAGGGCAGCGTTCTTTTGCATTGTCACATACTGTAATTACATAATCAAATTCAATACCTGTATATTCTAAAATATTATTAGAAGTATGGTTTGAAATATCAATGCCATCTTCTAACATTGTTGCAATGGCCCTAGGATTTACACCATGCGTTTCAACACCTGCGCTATAAACTTCTGCTTTGCCAGCTGCAAATTTTCTTAAATAGCCTTCTGCTAATTGGCTTCTACAACTATTGCCGGTACATAATACAAGAACCTTTTTCATTAACAAACTTTTTTTTAGATTAAATTCCTATAAAACTATCCAGTAACAGTCATTACCAAGCCAGAAATTGCAACGCTATAAACCTTTAAAGCATTTGTAGCTGGTCCTTGGGTAACAGCTCCTGTGGTAGAAAAAGTTGCACCATGGTTTGGACAGATAAATTTATTAGCTGCTTGGTTATAATTAATTAACGTGCCTTGGTGGGTACAAGCAGCTTGTACAGCCGTAAATGAAGCAGGCACATTCGCTGCTGCAAGCCTTACAATCACTACACCACTTTGTAAAATAGAGGAACCTATTGCTGTTAAATTTGTGAGTAGGTCAACATTAAAATTCGCAGCAACGCCACCAGATGTAAATGAGTCGCCCCCTGTTTTACTACAAGCGCCCATGCAAACGGCGCAAGCTGCAACAACAGGTCCGGTAATACTTCCTAAAAATGCCCTTCTTTTCATGTTGGTTGTTTTATGCTTTTGAGAATCCTAATTTTTCTGGTGTGATAGGTAAGTCCCGTACTCTTTTTCCTGTGGCATTATAAACTGCATTGGCTACTGCTGCAGCAAAACCTATCATGGCTATTTCTCCAATTCCTTTTGCACCAATAGAATTGATAAACGGATCTGGTTTATTTACAAACCAAATTTCTGTTTCAGGAATATCTGTATGACGTGGAACAAGGTACTCGCCAAAACTTGCGTTTGCAATTTCACCTGTTGCATGATTAATTTCTAATCCTTCTTTAAATGCCATACCTATTCCCCCAACCACACCTCCTAGCATTTGGCTTCTGGCTGTGTTTTCGCTAATAATTTTTCCTGCATCACCAGTGGTAATTACTTTTTGCAATTTCATTTCACCCGTTTTTGGATGCACCAATATTTTTACAAAATGCACCGAAAAAGAACAGAAAGCATATTTAATTTCTTGTGGATTATTGCCATTTGATTCTTTGGTAATTTCAATACTAGGCTTACCTGCTAGTTTCAATAACTCAACAATAGAAATTTGACTGCCCTGATTTTTTTTATCAATCAGCAATTCGTTTTTAACTTCTAAATCTGTTATTTGCAAACCTTTAAATGCAGCAAAATGTTGAATTCCTAATTCTTTAATTACTTGCTTTAAGGTTTCGCAAATTAAATTTACAGCAGAGCCCAATGTAGATGTAGTGCCCGATCCACCTTGTGTTGGGCCTGGAGGAAGGCTAGAATCACCCAACATAAATTTTATTCTTGAGGTAGGCATTTTTAAAGATTCTGCTGCAATAATTCCCATGGCAGTAGTGGTTCCAGGTCCCATATCACTTACTGCACTTTGCAATACCAAACCTCCATCTTCTTTTAAAATTGCTTTTACTGTGGCACTACCTTTATTAGCACCAAATATTCCTCCGCCCATTCCATAACCAACAAGCCAGCCTTTTTCTTTTAGTGATCCTGGTTTTTTAGGACGATTTTTCCAACCAATTTTTTCTTTACCAGCAGCGTAACAATCTTTTACATTATTAGCCGACCAAGGCAATTTATTTTCTTGATGTGTTTCAGTATAGTTAACAATTCTTAAATCAATCGGATCCATTTTTAATTGATACGATAATTCATCTAAAGCACTCTCCAATGCAAAACAGCCGGTTGTTTCACCAGGTCCGCGCATCCAAGTTGGGGTGCTTAAATCGAGTGGCAATAATTTATATTCGGTATCTACATTTTCGCATTTGTATAAAAATCTAGACGCATCTGTAATGCCTTCGCGAAAGTCTTCGTAACGAGAAGTATTGCTAATAGCTTCGTGCGAAATACCTAATAATTTTCCTGTTTTGTCGGCGCCAATACCAATCTTTTGCCATGATTGCGGACGATACCCTACCAATGAAAACATTTGTGGACGCGTTAATAATACTTTAACGGGTCTATTTAATTTCTTGGCGGCAATACAAGCTGCAGGAACATGCAACCAACTACGCAAAGCATTACCAAAAGCACCTCCTACAAATTCTGTGATTACACGAACATTTTTTTCAGGAATGCCAAAGGTTCTAGCAATGGTAGATTGCGTGCCTTTTGGTCCTTGCGATTTGTCGTACAAGGTTAATTTATCGTCTCCTTCCCAAATAGCAATGCTCGAATGCATTTCCATAGGGTTATGTACTTCAATTGGGGTATTGTATTCTGCCTCAATAAAAAATGGTGCGTTCAAATATGCTTTGGGATTACCTCTTTTATACTTGCCAGCTAATTTGGTTTTTGATTCTACCAATCGGGCTTCATTAAAATTGGTATCGAATGCTTCAGTTGCATATTCGGCTTTTACTAATTTTACTGCCGCTAATGCATTTTCAAAACTATCTGCTACTACTAGTGCAATGGGTTGCCCAAAAAATCGAACGATATTATCATTCAATACTTTCAAACCCTTCCATTCAAAATTATTTCGTTTGTTATCGGGGGTTAAAGCATTGTATCCTGGTATATTCGGGCAATTCTTATAATAGATAACATCTAATACACCTGGGGCTTGTAGGGCTTTAGAGCTGTCTAAATTGGTAATAGTTCCTTTTGCAATGCTACTGCAAACAAATAAGCCATAGGCAATATTGTCAATATGATGATCGGCAGTGAACTTTGCTCTGCCGGTTACTTTTTCGGCAGCATCTGCGCGTTCATCGTCGGCAACTATATTAAAATGATTCGTTGGTTCAAACATGATTTGAAGATTAAAATGGTTAGACCGTTTTTCCGGATTGTTTCACATCAATTATGGCATCAACAATATTTTGGTATGCGCCACACCTACAAATATTACCTTCCATATAGTCTTTTATTTCTTGCCTAGAGTTGGCATGACCACCGCGTATGCAAGTAATGGCCGACATAATTTGGCCTGAAGTGCAATACCCACACTGCATAGAATCGTGTTTAATAAATGCTTCTTGCATTGGGTGCAATTGCTTTTCGGTAGCCAATCCTTCAATGGTGGTAACTTTTGCATCTTGATTATCTACGGCAAGTGACAAACAAGAATTCAATCTTTTTCCATCAACATGCACAATACAAGCACCACACTGGCCCATATCGCAACCTTTTTTGGTGCCAGTTAAGCCAATTTCTTCTCTTAATAAATCGAGTAGACT
>JBAXPJ010000061.1:0-15408 GCA_037132335.1 Sediminibacterium sp.
TTAATTGATCTAAAGTGAGTTCCGAACCTTGTAAACGTTCTTTAATTTTACTAATGTCGTTTTCGGTTAACATTTCAACCTTAAACTGGCTTAAATCCTTGGTGGTTAAAAATGCCTGTGCCTTTGTAATTTGAATACTAAATCCAAAGCATACTAATAGTAGTATACTATACTTTAAAAAGGCAGATGGGAATAATTTTTGAATCATTTTGATGTGATTATAAAGTGATTTTAAGGGTTAAGAGCATAGCTTCGCTTTCCTTAGTCCCATATTATAGTTAGACAGGACTAATAAACAAATGTTTAATAGAATTATATCTAGTATCTAAATTACTAAACAATGTAGATTAAATTACATTTTTAGCACTTGAAATAGCTAGTGGTATTAGTTTTCCTAGCCTAGGCTACATAAAACTGATACTCATAAATTGAAGGGGGGTTATTTATAGTATCAAAAATACTATTTTAAGTGTTCTTAAAAAAATATATACTAGACTAATTTACATGTAGTTAGGCTATTTAGGGCCTAATTATTGGGGGGGGGATTTTGGGTCAAATTTGTACAAAATGACCTAAAATAATTATCTTCATTAAAATTGACCATGTTTTTATTCCCTTTACTATATATTTTGGCCTTTTTAAAGACAATCAAGGCCTTTTTGCACAAAAATACTGCTGGAATAGTGGCTTTTTTGGTAGTAGGACTGCCTATTTACATTAACAGTTTATCGGTGACTCATATGTTGGGTTTTAGTAGCTTAGTACCTGTATTTCAATCATTTAAGGAAATTATAGTGGTTTTAGCACTGTTAATAAGCGCCTATCAGCTAAAAAAAATACCCCAACTTACCTATATTGACAAATATGTATTGCTTTTTTTAGCGGGCACAGGCTTGTATTTGCTACTGCCCATTGGATCCTACCCTTTTATAAGCAAATTATTGGCCATTAAAAGCCTTTCCTTTTTTTGTTTACTGTATGCAGCAGGTCGTTTTGTTTCTATATCAAAAATTAAAATCGCAAACATTTACCACACCATTGGTTTAATGACTTTACTGGCGGCGGCAGTTACCCTATATGAATACATCACCTATCAACATATTCATACTAAAACTGGATTTACTAATTTTTTAATCGATTTTTTTGATGGAGAAGCTTCGGGTAGTTACGGACTCATTTGGACTTTTGAAACCGAAACAGGATTAAAACGCTTTGGTAGTATTTTTGGTAGTCCTTTGGAAATGGGTGCGGCTATGATTTTAAATGTTGCTGTATTTTTTAGCTACTTCACTAAAGCCAATAATCAAATCACCATCAATAAATGGAGCTGTACTTTTTTTATTGCTTCCTTTATTTGTATAACAATTGCATTATCAAGGGCTTCATTTATAGGTTATGTTTCGGTACTTTTTATTTATGCATTAATCACACAAAATAAAAAAATGGCAAGGGGATTTTATATTGGTTTTGTTATAGCTACTATTTATTTTATTTACTTTTTATCGCAACACAATTTATACGATTTCATATTAGAGAGTTTTACTTTTACTAATGCATCAAGCCTAGGTCACTTATTAGAATGGATAGATGGTATGAACGCCATGTTCGCAAAACCTTTAGGAATGGGCTTAGGCGAATCGGGCCGTATATCTATGACTGCCAAAGAAAATACAGGTGGGGAAAATCAGTTTATTATTACTGGAGTGCAAGTGGGCATACCCTTGCTAATAGTGTATATCCTAATACAAGTGTATTTAATCAAAGAAGCCTGGAAAAATAAAAATAGTGCTTTTGGGAAATTGAGAAGAATTGCGATGTTTGTGTTATTGTATCGCTTGGGAATAATCATACCGATGTTTACTTCAAATACAGAATCCTTTATTTACATCAGTTATTTCACTTGGTTCATGAGTGGCCTCATGGTGAATATGTTAGAACAACAAAAAAAAATTAGGTATACTTTTTTTAAAAGCGCAGCTTAACAGCAACTGCTTTTTGGGTGAGCCACCCAAACCAAACAAGTATCAATGGCAATACCACATACAATTGTCTTTGTAAGGCACTCACTACTATACTAGCTGCAAAGTATAAAAACAATAAACTTAGTAATGCAATAATAAGTGGTGGATGTTTTTTAATATTGAGCAAACTCATTACCACCGAAAATAAAAAGATACAAAACACAATCGCATTGGGTAAAATGCGCCATAAGTTTTGATAACGCATGTATTGATAGGATCCTGGAATACCAAAAAAGAATCGTCCAATATTTGCTATTGTATTTTTAAAATATTTGGCAGGATATTGTCTAATATTTTTTATCGCTTTTTGCTTAAAAGCCTCGTCCCGAGCTACTCCTGTGTATTTGTAAATTTCGTTATAATCCTGTTGGTGCCCTTTTGCAAATAAAGCTGTATTGCAGGGAACTAAGCTATCATAGCCACAGTATGCTTTAAATTCAGCATCATTCCAATCTCCGTATTCTCCTTCAATTGGTGTGCTTGCCCAATACAAGGACATGCCTCCTGCATTAGACCAATAAAAAGCTTTTCCTGTTAATTGATAGGTGTAAAATAAGTAAGGGATATTAATTAATAAAGCAACCACTGCAATATAAAAAAATCTTAAATAAGTAGATTCCTTTTTTACAGCATAAAATATTAAAAGTAAAATTGCAAAAGCAATAATCACATATCCAAATACCACTTTGGTTAAAATAAGGACCCCTAAAATAATGCCTAGTAAAATAAATTGTTTCAAGGTGACTTTAGGGTCAACTAAATTTTTACTGCTGTAATAAAGAAACAGGCACACTAAAAAATTAGCAAAGCATTCGCTATATAAATAAGTCATTTCCTTAAATGCAATATAATAGCAAGCCCAAAACAAACTTAGGACCAATGCTTTTTTTTCACTCACCCAATAAACTAAGCATTGATATAAAAAAACAACTGATGCATATTGCAATACCCCATTCAATAATCTTAACCCTGTAATATTTAATCCCAATTTAATAAAAGGGGCAATCAATAAGGGATAGCCCGGGCCATTCCATAAATTTAATTCCTCCTTAGGTGAATAAAACCCATGTAATAAATTTTGTGCAAACTGCAAATACCTTGGTTCATCGCCCGTAAGCGCTGCTCCTTGAAATATATAAATAATACAAGTATAGAGCACTAAAAAAGGTGCAAAAAATATCCAGGAATTTTTTACTTTAAGTTGCAATTGCAAATAATATAATTATAAAATATTTATAAAAGGAAAAACACGAGCAATAATAAAAACGGTGCGGCCATTCCCACTAATAAGCCTTCATACCATTTAACTTCCTCTTTTTCTAAAGGCAATACGGGGCCATCTGTAATTTGTATGGAAGGTGTCTCCTGAATCAAAGCGAGTTTAGCAGTTTCTAAATTTTTCATTAATTCCAAATAGGTATTGGACAAAACCACTTTATCTCTTTGAGAAATTTCAGAAACCACAGGCGCATTCACATCAGCTGGATTTAAGTTCAACATTAGCCTGGTGTCTCTTATTGCAGAATAAGCTCGTTGATTTAATAAATTTAATATGCTGTCTGTTCTTTTTTCTAATCGTGCTACATTGGTTTTTTGTCTGCCCGTTTTAGCATTGATATAAAAATCGGTTGCTATTTTAATAATACGCTCCGAAATTAATTTACTCAATAACTCATCTTTACAGTTGACAGCTACATTAAAAAATGACAACTTTTTATCTGGCTTTGAAATAGTTATCTCCTTGGTTTCAATTTTTTTAATAATATATTTTAGCAAACTATCTTGTAATCGAACATCCTTATCGGGTTTTGCAAAAAATAGTGGACGGCCAATTTTACTATCATTGGTCCATTTGCTTCTAAGGCCATATACATCTGCGTATTTATCAGCTAAACTATAACTACTATCATTAGCATAAGGAGTTTTTAAACATTCCCCCATCATTCGATTACTCTTTAACAATTCCAACATATTGTCTCCAGATATTATACTATTTGCGGAACTCCCTGTTAAACTTCCAATATCCATTCCCATCTGCCCTCCTATGCTTGAAAGCAATCCACCTCCTACATTTTTACTTTCCTCTACCATAAAAGTAATCTCCGATTTATATCGAGTCGCTTTAATCAAACTATATCCTAATCCCACTATACCACCCAACACCACTGCTAATAATAATAATCGCGACTGTTGTTGTAAGGTTGATTTTACTTTTTGAAAAAAAGTAAATACCCAAGTCATTAATAAGGAAGAGGTGTCTTTTAGTTCCATGTTCAATTTATAATTTTAAAATAGCAGCCAATCCTACTAAGGCCGAAACTATACTTGTTATAGCAGATAATTCAGCTACTGAAAATCCTTTTTCTTTTTCGGGCATTTCGGGAACAATGATTTTACTTCCTGGTGTGACCCTTGGATAAAATCGGAAAAATAAAAACTTGGTTTGTTTTTGATTAATCCCATTTCCATAATGTATATAAGCTTTCGCTAATGAGGCTCTATTTTTTACACCGCCTGCTGCCGAAATATAGGATTTAAAACTACCCGATTCATACCTGGTTAATTGCGGGCTATACACAGCACCTGTTACTTCCACAAATGGGTCATTACGGGAAATAAACAAACTATCACCTGGTAATAACAACAAGGATAAATCGCGCGCATTATTATTATCTAAATTTACACCTATTAAAACACCTTTACGATACACTTGTAAATCCTTGATTGATCCATATTTTGTTAATCCTCCTGCACGCTCTAGTATGTTTTCAATGGTTTCATTTCTTTTTTCTAATGCATAATTGCCTGGGAATAAAACCTCACCTGCCACTTTAATATCTCCTAAAAAAACTGAATTCAATAATCTTGGTACAAAAATATAATCCTGTGCCTGAACAGTTACTGTATTATCATGACTTGATAAATTAGAATCTAATTCCAACTTAATTAAATCCACCAACTGATTGGCTAAGGAATCGGTTCTATTTTTTTTGATTCTTGATAATTCCACTCTGTGGTAAGCGGCATCCTTCATAAATCCGCCACTCATTGCAATAACATCCTGTATTTGCATGCCTTCGCGGAATAAAATTTTTCCAGGTGTTCTCACATGTCCTGCAATAGTGACATACTGCACTTCCTCTAATTCTTGCTTGGTATATATTTGAATAGAATCCTCTCTTTCTAATATAAAAGGACTGCCTGCATTTAATTTTTGTAAATCCACCGACACCAATACTCTATCTCGATGTGCGGTTAATCTTTTTATAGTAGCCCTTGGTAAAAAAGCATCTGATCTTAACCCGTCTGCTTTTTGCAATAAAATTTGCAAACTCATTCCATTGCTGTATCCATAATCACCTGGTCGATACACGGCCCCCGTAATGCTTACTTTATTTTCAAAAATTGGTAATTGTTTTTCGGCATATATCGAATCGCCTTGCATGGGAATATAGTTTACAAAAGCATTGGCTTCTACATCCTTATAATTTTTATCTCTTGCATTGCGTTGTACAATTTTTATACGATCAGTAAATGCTGAATCATTAAACCCACCTGCATATTGTAATGCGTTTGCTAAATTTTCATTTGGTTTTAATTCATATACCAATGGTCGTTTCACCATGCCACCCAATTCAACTCTTTTGATATACGGTGGATATACAATCACATCCTGATCTTCCAATCTTATATCCTGTGACATTTTACCCGTTTGCAAAAATTCATACAAATCAATGCTGGCAATTTTTTTATTATTTCGTATCAATTGAATATCTCTTAAACTTCCAGTTTCGGTTGGGCCTCCCGATGTATACAATGCATTAAACATAGTGGATAAGGAAGATATTTGATAAGCCCCTGGTCGTTCTGCTTCTCCAATGATCGTAACTCTAATAGATCGATACGCACTTAAATTAATAGTAAGTTGTGTTTGTTTGGTTTTTAATGCTGGATATGCCTTAGACATTCTTGCAAAAATGCGCGCTTTCGCATCTTCGATGGTTAATCCATTTACATTCACCAAACCCACATAAGCAATATTTATATTTCCGTCCGGATTTATCACCGTCTCCATTTCAATTTCATTTAACCCTGTAAGTGTTAAGCTTAATTGATCATCAGATCCTAATACATAATTTTTTGGTGTGGCTATTCTTAAATTTGGTTCAAAGCTTATATTAGGATTACTAAAAAAGTCATAGCCATATCGACTTGATGGTTTTTTAAATTCAGGTACTTCTAACACCCATGTACTATCGCGCATAAAATTAGCCGTATCCTTAATTAAATTATTCGTGCTAAACTGGGATTTTTTACTCGATTGCAATCCTACTAATCGTTTTTTAAATTGCATCACTTCTGCTGGCTTTAAACCCTTTTTCACCAATAATTTCATCGCATCACTTTCCGAACTTGTACCTGCCGACACCTGTTGCCATAATTGCAATATTTGTTGATCCGAAAATTGGCTAATTCTGGCATTAGATTCATTTTGTGCCTGTGTAGTTGTCACTACCATCACAAAAACTGTGAATACCGCTACTATCTTCCCTAAAAATTTCATCATTGGAGTAAACTTATATGTCGTAAAAATACAATAAATGAGGCATACGGCTGTATAATTAGAATGCCGTGAACGCGATGCCGATACTTGTTTGATTGGTTGTCAAGCTATTACGCAACAATTCATGCATCTGATAAATGCTATGACTTAGCTTAATCTGTAAATTATTAATAATTTCATAAGACCCTTCAAAGCTTATTTGATCCCTTTTGTATTGAGGATCAAAGCCATAGATAGGTGATGGGGTTAAAAAGTATTGTTGTTCCACCGTTCCCGCGCCCCCCTTTGCCATATGCAAATAATAGGCTTTCAGGTTTAACCTAGCCTTAGGATGATAGTTGGCAATGAATTCGAAACGATCGGCATTGGTGCCCATCCAATCGCCTAAAGGAAAATTGCTATTTGAATAATTTTGTGCTGGTAAAAAATTGCGATACACAAAGGGATATACTTTATTAATTTCTGCTGTTAGGGTAAGATAAGGCACACCTAAATCGGTTACACTAGCTCCCAATTGATACGCAATTTGATTTCGCGAATTGCTTGTACTAAAAATACTGCTGGTTCTTATTTCATCAATAAATAATTGCGCATACAAATGCGTTTTAGGAATTTGATTGCGACTACTCACTCCTATAAAAAATTGTCCGTTGGCGCCTGTTGTAATTTTATCGTTAAACTTATTATTGTCAAAGGCTTTGAAAAAACTGAGCGGCATTAAATAAGCAGGCTCTAACTGATCGGTGTATACAATGGATTCTCCAAAATGTACACTTAACCCTTTCATGGGTTTAATTTCAACAAAATGAATGGCATAAAATTTTGGAACAAACACTTCTCTCACCCCACCGTATACGGTATTTCCAGTGCCATAAGTTTTAGCAGAATCAATCACTCCACTTTGTAACCATGCGTGCATATAATTAATACTCATCCATTTGGTGGGTTGATATTGCAATCTGAAAAAAGGATAAGAAGGTGATTTTGCAGATAGCACCAAGTTTCCTGTTTTACCATAACCCAATACATTTTGATCCTGGCCTACAGTAATCATTCCCTTATTAAATCGATAACTAATATTAGTATTAAACTGATTATAGGAAAGTAAATTTTTTGAAGTTGTTTGTCTTCGATTAAATCCTACTAATGTATTATCCATTCGTATAGAATCATAAGCTCCTTGCTCATTTACATCTCGCACACTTAATTGAAAACCAATTCGTTTTCCGGCATAGCCCATCATCTGAAACCCTGAGCTGATAATAGTGGTGGTTGATTTTGCCGACTGAAAGTTAAACTCCCCTAATGGGTCCAACATGATTCTAAAATTTGGATCGGTATATTTAAGTAAATGTGGTTCGTTGAAGATGGATTTATTGAAGTCCTTAAATACCGTGGTCGTTTTTAAAATATTATTTTTTGTTAGATCATCAAAACTATAATAGGAAAGAAAAAATTGAAGTTCTTCCTTTTCAATTTTAGTTAAATTTTTATTGGATTGCAATTGATTTAATAATTGATACACTTGCGAACGATCGATGGGTTTGACTAAATCGTTCAATTCAACGAATCCTTTTTGAGCCATTCGTTCTAAATATTCAATTACTGTTGTCTGATGCGTATATACCTGTGCCTGTAAATGGTTAGTATTAAAAACTATTACCACTACAAATAAGATACTTACCCATCCTAATTTTATTGCCTTCAATTTGTGCATTTTAATAAGCGCCTTGGTCTCGTAATATTTTAATGATGGTTTGCAATATAATTTGCAAATCCAATGTAAAGGACCAACGATGTATATAATATAGGTCAAAATTAACCCTTTGTTCCATTTCTTGATGCGTTCTTACTTCCCCGCGACATCCGTTGATTTGGGCCCATCCTGTAATACCTGGTTTAATAATATGTCGCTTTAAATAATTGTTCACTGTTTCCATAGAAGCAATATTCATAGGTGTTGGATGCGGCCTTGGTCCTACCACCGACATCTCTCCTTTTAATACATTCCAAAATTGGGGGAGTTCATCCAAACTAAATTTTCTTAAAAATTTTCCTAAGGGAGTAATTCTTGGATCATTTCGAGAGGTTTGTTCAAATGTATTAGGCGTTTTATTGGTATACATGGTTCTAAACTTATAACAAACAATAGGTTTGTTATTTAAACCCCACCTTTCCTGTTTGTAAATCACCGAGCCTTTTGAACTAATGCGCACTAATATCCAAATAATGGGCAATAGCCACCAACCCACTAGGATTAAAAATAAAATTGAAAATAAAATGTCAAATAAATTTTTGGAAAATTGATTCTCCCATTTATCCAAGGGTAAAATATTTAAATTAATAACAGATATTAAACCAATGGTGTCTATCTCCTCGGTTTTAGAAGTTAAATCCTCCAACTTAGGCATGATTCTTACACGCACATTATATTGATCACATAGTTCAATACATTTCCTAATTTGACTTTGTTCATGATGTGGTAAAGCAATTAATACTTCATCAATATGTTGTTGTTGAAAAACAGTTTCTAATTGATGCAAGCTGCCTAAATAAGGCATGGCAGTAGTTTGCGCTGTTTCATTAGTAACATTTTCTTCAACATCATCTATATAGCCCACGCACTTGTATCCATAATACACATGCTCTGAAATAGTTTTATTAAAATCGATCGATGTTTCATTATATCCAATGATCACTAATTTATCATGAATAAACCCTTCGGCAAATACAGAGTGTTGCCTTTTTCTTAAAAAATATTTTAAAGCAATGGATAACCCAAAATGAATCCCAATTAAATAAGAAAATCTAAAATAATCACCATATACCGATTTAGATAAAAATAAAAACGCACTTACAAATATTAAAAATAAAATATTGGTGTATGCATTATATAAAATTTCTTCGGGAAATTTTTTATTAATTCGATTACGATACAACTTACATTCATTGGCAGATAAAAACCAAATCAACAATAATATTAGGATAAAACCAAAATCATAAAATGTTTTTGGAAATACAAAACCACCTTTTTTGATAAATACTGCAACTAATAAGGATACAAGTAAGCTGAAGGTATCAAGGCCTATTTGGAGATTTTTATAATACTTATGGTTCCATTTCATTCAGCTCACTTTTTATTAACCAAGGCGTTGAGGTGATAAAGATATAAATCAGTCACCGAATCCCAATCATATTTTTGATTTATTCCTTGTGTTACTTTTTGTTTCATCTGGTTTAATGCCAAGGCATTAGCTTCGGCCCAATCAAACCAAACTTGTAAGGAAGATGCATTTTTTTGAAAATAAAACCCATATTCATTTTCCTGTAAAACTTCCCTACTAAACACTGTATCTATAGCTGCAATAGCACAGCCATTGGCCATGGCTTTTAATAAAGTTGGATTAGTGCCCCCAAATTCATGCCCATGCATATAAGCATAACAATATTGATAAAGGCTGGCTAAGCTATCTGGATGATTGACATACCCAGTCAAAAGCAATCTAGGATCCTGATAGGATTTTATTTTATCAGCATAAGCATCCTGATAAGGCACATCACCTACAATAACTAATTTTTTGTTTGATTTAGATTGTATAAATCCTTCTATAATAATATCGCTATTATTATCGGGTATCATTCGACCCACAATTAAATAATAATCATGAGGAATAAGGTTCCATTGCTTTAATAAAGCTTCATGGGCTCCCTCATTTTTTTCGGCACCATAAGCAATAACCACCGATTGTGCATTAAATTCATTTTGATAAATAGATTGCATTGCAGTAGCATCGGTGACTAGTACATCCATCAACTTGACAGCCATTCGAGCTGCCCATTTAAAATAGTTGGATCCAAAGCCCTTCCACTTAGGTCTTAACCATTCCAAACCATCCACATTCATCATGGTAGGTTTATGAAATAATCTTGATATAATGCCAAAAGGTCCATTGGATACATTTAATACCAATAGCACATCAGCCTTAGAAAATGCTGCATGCCAAAAAGCGAAAAAAGAATGTATGGGCTGACTTAAAATTTTACTTTTTAAAGTGGGAATATATTTTAATTGTATCCCATTCACTTGTTTTGGTTGCTCCTTAAATAAATAGGAGTGGCAATACACAGTAACTTGAACCCCCTTTGCTACCATTCTTTCTCCTATATGTTTGACCAAGGTTTCATAACCACTATACACATAAGGGTATCCGCGAGATCCTATGATACTTACTTTAAGTGGAATGTTATTTTTTAAGGAACTCATGAACGACTAAATAATGAAATGATATGTTGCTCAAAAGTATCCTTGCTAAAATATTCCGCTACTCTTTTTTTGGCTTTCACACACATTGTTGCCCTTCTTTCCAATGCTGTAATATTTCCTGTAATTGTTTGTTTTGAAATATGTGCCAAATGAAAAATGGTTGCAGCGCCTTCGTTTATAATGGAAACTGAAATTTTGTTGTTCGATTTATCTATTTCTGGCATGGGAATAAAAATGCCTGTTTCATTTTCGGTAATCATTTCCAAGGCGCCTCCTTGTGGAGTTGATATAACTGGTATACCATATTGCATGGCTTCCAAAACGACCGTGGGTAAAGGATCGGGCTGTAGGGAGGGCAATACTAAAATATCTATGGCCGAATAAAACTTATCCATTTGTGCTTCAAACCCTGTATAAATTACGCGCGTACTTAATTTATTTTTTTTAATATAATCCTGCATTTCCTTTACTAAATATTCATAACCCGAAAAAGCATCACCAGTAATGATAAAATATAAAGGAGCAATTGGATGAGTGATAGTACTATTTTTTAGTGCTTCTAATTTTAACATTTGTTGTGCCATAGCTAAAAAATAATCTTGCCCCTTCCAATAATGAATCCTTCCTGCCATGCCTATCACGATGGCCTCTGTCGGAATTTGATAGACCTCTCTAAAATTGGCTTGACTAAATTTTTGAATCGATTCAATTCCATTATAAATGAGTTTGGTTTTAGAGGCTAGTTTTTCATTGCCTTTAATCCAATGATTTTCTACCGCTTTGGAGACACAAATAATAGTATGACTGCTGGTTTGCATCAACCAACTAATGGTTGAATGTAAAAATTTTGGCTTTTCAATAATTTCATGCACATGCCAATAATGGGGAATCTTGTTTTTTTTCGCCACCCAGGCTCCAATTAAAACTGCTGTGGTATTGGAATAGACTAATTCAATTTTTTGATCTTGTATTATTTTAGCTAATTGCTTGTATCCATTTTTCCAATTAGCTAAACGATTTATAATACCACTAGGGCTAAAATATTTACGCCTAATAATTCCTAAGCTAAAAACATGAACCCTTGCTCCAGTGTTTTTCAATGCTTCTACCAAGGGTCCTTCATTAGACAATACTACTTCGCATGCATGGCCTTGCTTTTGTAAAATTTGTACAGTTTGTAAAAATATTTTACTCGCCCCATATAAATCCGATGAACTATGTAGTAATAAAATACGCATGCTGCTATATTGCTTTACATTTTTTTGCTATCACCACTTGATTCACTTGTATAAATGTTTGACAATACCTAACTATTTTTTTTCGTAAGCTTAAATTGCTTTTCCAAATATTACCAAAACTATCCTTTACGCTTTCTCCATATTGCTCTATCACTTCAAATCCATTTTGTTCGATGGTTTTTCGCAAATTTATTTTATTAAATATAACAGTATGCTCAAGGCCATCCACAATGATGGGTATTCTTAAATTGATAAAATTTAAAAGTCGATATATTTTATATGCAATGGCGCCTATATTAGGTGTACTTACAATAATGATTCCACCTGTTTTGATTATTCTATTCAATTCTAATAAATAAGTAATCGGATCAATTACATGTTCAATCACATGACAGATATTAATTAATTCAAATTGACCGTCGGTATATTTTGCTGATAATAAGTCTCCATTAAATAATTGCGATTCGGGTAAATAAGGCTGAACAAATGAAATGCAATCCTTATCAAGTTCGGTACCGTAAACCTGATACCCTAATTTTTGTGCAATATATAAATGCATGCCCAATCCAAAACCTACATCTAAATAGTTTCCAATCCCAGTGTAATAAGATACATTTTTATCAAACTGTAGTATTTCTTTATTACTTGATTTTTTGAGGGCTTCAAATTGTAAAATAGTTTTTTGCTTGTACTGTAAACTTCCAAAATTTCCCTTATCGTAATAATTTTTATAAAATTCCTTGAGTTCCTCCTCATTGGCTACTGGGTTTGCAAAAACAATACCGCAGTCCTTGCATTTTGTCCTTGAAATATGAGGAAACTGAGCAGTAAATTTCATTGAATAAGGACTCAAGTGTTCACTTTTACATATTGGGCAAGCATTCAGAATGGTCATATTCTTAAATTATTTTCTGGATTTAATCCACTTAGCGGGAACCCCTGCCACCACACTATAAGTTGGTACATTTTCGGTCACCACCGATCCTGCTGCCACCACCGATCCTTTCCCAATGGTAACCCCTGCTAGTATAATACTATTAGACGCAATCCAACAATCGTCTTCGATCACCACTTCTTTTTTTTCGACGCCTTGATCCTTAATTAAAATAGTTGGATCATCAAACACATGATTTTCGGCGTAAATACTTACCCTTGGCCCCATCATCACATGATTTCCAATAGTAATTTTTCCAGAACATCCTATATAACTATAAGGACCTATATTACTATGATGGCCAATGATTAGCCCTTCGCCTATCGCACCCCCATATAAATTAGAAGGTCGTATAATTGCATATTTACCAATAGTGACTCTATCACCTACTTGAATGCCTTGATGTGATAAGCAATTAATTTCAGCGCCATCCTCAATAATTGTATCCGTTCCTAATTGTAAATAGGATGGATAACTAATGCGTACATTTTTACCAATCAATAAAATTCCTTTTACAGATTTTATGCATAATCGATAACAAAGTCCTCTTAAAAAAAAGAAAAACAAATAGTAATAAGTAAGCCACTTGTTTTTTATTGCCCAGCCTTCGTCAAATCTTTTTATAATTTTGTTGCCCATACTTTAAAAAATATTAATGAGTTACTATCAGTTCGTTTATTTCCTTTGCTGCTTTATCCCAACTAAAATCAAAATTTCGTTGCTTCCCTTTTTCAATAAAGGATTGTCGCAGTGAATCGTTTTCAATCATATTCATCATCGCGTCTGATAAATTTTGTATCGCTTTTGATTCATCTACCCCTTCTTCCAAATTCACCCAATAAGCTGCATCCTGGCCTACTTCGGGCAAAGCACCATTGGTAGAACTTATCACAGGCGTTCCAAAACTAAATGCTTCTAATAAAGGCAAACCAAAGCCTTCGTTTTTGGAAGGCAAAACATAAGCAAAAGCATTTTGATACAATGCCGCAGCCTGCGGTGCATCCACATAGCCTAATAATTTGACCTTATTTTCCAAGCCTTGTTTTATAATAGTTTGCAGGATATGATCCCTATCATTTAAATTTTGTTTAGTAGGGGTATTGCCTGCTAATAAAATTTTATAGTTGGGGTATTTTTGAGATACTATTTTAAAGGCCTTAATAAATAATGGAAGGTTTTTTCTTTTTTCTAAAACTCCTATATGTAAAAAATACGGATTGTATTTTTGATAGTCATTTTCTAAATCGGATTGCTTAAATAGCTGCGAAGCCTCGTACACCACTTTTATTTTTTCACTATCGAAGCTTTCGTATTCTAACAATTTTTTTTGTGTGTAGTAACTGGGTACAATGATTAAATTTGCTTTTTTAGCTGCAGGAACGCCTATCCTATGAAAAATTTGTAACCAAAAAAAATTATAATTACTTGGTGTTTGCCAAAAAAAAGCATCATGCAATACTACAATGGTTTTTAATCCTTGTTTAAAATAGGGAACAAAAAAATCGGCACAAAATAAATGTGTACATCCTTGTTGTTTGGCTTTTTGGGGTAAAGTGATTTGTTTCCAAATTTGAAAACGAATATGTTCTAAAAATTTTAATAACATATTTTTGCCAGTGTATACTTTGGTAGGATCCTCAATTAAGCAAATAGTTGCATTGGGAATTTTTTCCCATGCTTGAATTAATTGGGTTAAATAGGTTTTAACCCCTGTTTGTGCTATTTGCAAATTTCGAATATCGATGGCTACTTTCATTACTATAAATAACGAATTCCAATTTTAAATAAAAAACTATCTAAGTCATTGGGATTTTGTAAACCAAATCCGCTTGCAGTACTAGGCTGTGTCCAATTATAATTATAGGATCGTTTTGCTATTAAACTTGCAGATAATAAAAAATGTTTATAAGGTTGATCATATAAAATTCTAAAACCCATGTCCACCCATTTACTTACACTTGCATTTTGATATGCTAATTTTGACCCTTCATATATATCTGCGTTATGGGTGGTGCTTTCTATTTGTACAGCTAATTGTTGCATCCCCTTAAATTGACTCACCCGCATCATAAAAAAATTACCACCCGAACCAATAGGCGCTCCTAAATTTTGCCCTAAATAATTATAACCAAATGGACGATAACCTCCATGCACATACCAGTATCCTGCAGATCGGGTAGGAAAGGAACTGGCTTGTTGCAAACGAGTATATTCACTCATTAACTGCCAATATTTACTTGGTGCTTTTTCGTTATAATTAAACAATTTTCTAAAACCATAGGTATATCCTCTTGAATGTTCAGGATCCTGTATAAAATCACGCATATTAAAAAAAGCATCATTGCGTCCCCATTCGGTATAAAATTCGGCATGGGCTGGTTCCCATA
>JBAXPJ010000062.1:0-15268 GCA_037132335.1 Sediminibacterium sp.
GCGTCTTTGAATTCCTGGAATGCCTCAATCAGGTTGATACTAGCCATAACTTAATTTTTACGTTTCGCTCTGCAAACAATTTCGATTTGCAGCTGATTAGAATTTGATTTGTACTGTTGTTGTTTTTATATTATTGAAAGGAATAACTACCTGTTGTGTAACAGTTTTTTTACCCTTTCCTTCTATTGTTTCTAATAAAATGTCTGCTGGTGTTACCGCCAACAGGTTTCCAATTTTTTCGCTTCCATCTGCAAATGATACCGCTACCGATCTGCCAATATTTTTTTGATACTGACGCAACAATTGCAATGGTTCGTCGATGCCTGGAGAAGAAACTTCTAATGAAAATTCTCCTTCGGGATACCAAGCTTTCTCTTCTATTAAACTATAGAGTTGTCGATTGATTTTCACACATTTTTCAATGGGAAAACCTGTATCGCCATCCATAAATATTTTAATATTATTAGTGGGCTTAATAAATACACTCACCAAAAAATAGGTAGGTTCTTCTGCTAATAACAGTTGAATCAACGCCTCTATTTCTTTTATTCTTGTTTCCATTTTCAAGCTCTTTCACAAAATGGCAATTGCCGCTTTATTTTAGAAAATTGTTCCTTTTTTGTGGCCTTTTGCCTCAAAAGCTTCCGGTATAGAAAAAGGAGAAGGGAACGGTAGCCGTTCCCTTCGTGTATTTTTTCTGCTGCAAATATAGTGGAAATGTAGATTATCTTCCAAATTTGATGATTATCTTTGTTTTCTATGATCAAGATGATTTTTTATGGACTGGTTGCTTACCTGATCTATAAACTGGTTTTTGAGCTGGTTATCCCCGTAGGCAAAGCAAGTGTTCAAATGAAAGAAAAGTTGCAGCAAATGCAAGAGCAACAGCGTTACCAACAGCAACAATCAAGGCCAACAGCCGAGCCTACCCCTGCGCCAAAAGCCAAGGAAGACAAAGACTATATTGATTTTGAAGAGGTGAAACCTTAAGCAATGCTATTATTATAAATCTAATTCTGGCAAGGTCTGCGGCCATTGCAGGTGAATGGTCTGTATGCCAACTTGCTGAGCCGCCTCAATGTTTTTTAGGGTATCATCTATAAAAACAGTTTCTGCAGCTACTAATCCATGGTTTTCTAAAATTTGAATAAATGGTTCGAGCGATGGCTTGCGCAAACCCATTTCTTGTGAGTAATACGCTTTCTCAAAAAAATCATTAAAATCGGTTTTGCCTGTTTGATTAAAATAGGTTTCTAAAAATGACTCGTAATGAATTTGGTTGGTGTTAGAGAATAAAAAGATTCGATACTTGTTTTTAATGCTTTTAAGCCATTCCAAACTCGGCAATCGAAAATCAATTAACAAGGCATTCCATGCGGTTTTTATTTGATCGTTAGTTAATGCAAGTTGGGTGTTAGTCCTAAAAGCATCATAAAATTCGTTTGGACTAATAGCGCCAGTTTCTAGTTGAATGAACAAATCATTTGAATGGTGCTGACCAAACATTTCAGAAAAGTTTTCAACACCTATTGCAACAAATGCTGCTTCTGTTTTTTTAAAATCAATGTTAAACAATACGCCCCCTAAATCAAAAATGATATTTTTTACTCCTTGCATACTTAACTGATTTTATGTAGTGGATTTTTTTGCAACACAAAGATATTAATCAAAATGCTCTCGTGATTAAATGTAATTTTTTGCTCTTTGTTTAGCACACACCAAGGCAATAATTTAGCAATAAAATCCTTTGCTACCAAGCGTTGCGGCGTACTTAGTAGTATAGTGGTGCCTTGTTGAATAAATTGCTCTAGCATTAAAAATACCGTTTCAAAATCGGTAGGATTGTAATTAATATCACTCAATAATAAAACTTCTGCTGCTACAGATTCGGGTATTGCTTGCCAATTAATTAAGGCGCTAGAAATATTTGATACTTGATTGTCTGCAATATTTTTTTCTAATAATGCAATAGCGGCTGGCGCATAATCACTGCAACAAATATGGCTAGCATATTTTGCAGCCACAAAAGAAGGCAAGCCAATTCCTGCAGCTAATTCTACTAGTTTTTTATCTTGAATATAGCTCGGATTTTCTTGTAAAAAATTGGCGAGCGCAATAGCCGATGGCCAAATTTTTGCCCAATAAGGAAAGTCTAATCCTCCCAATTGGTATAAGGATTGTAATTGAACAAAATTAGGAACAGCCAATTCTATGCTTGTATTTGACACCAAATACTGTTCAAGCACTAGGTCTTGTAACAATGAATGGGCATTTTGTTCTTGCATGTACAATTCGTTTGAAAAATAATGGCGCAATAAGCGCAAATCAAATCAACAATATTACTGTAGTTTCGCAAAAACAATTCAACAATCATGAGCGAAAATGTACTTACACAAGGAAAAATTCACACCGAAAAAGGTGTTTTAACTTTTGAACTTTACGATGATGATGCGCCCATTGCTGCTGCAAATTTTAAAAAACTAGTTTCCGAAGGTTATTATAATAGTTTGAAATTTCACCGTGTGATACCCAATTTTATGGTACAAGGCGGTTGCCCAGACGGAACAGGTGCTGGCGGACCAGGCTATTCCATCAATTGCGAAACCTCAGGTGTTAAACAAATACACGACCGTGGCGTAATGTCTATGGCACACCGTGGCAGAAACACTGGTGGATCTCAATTTTTCATATGTCATAACCGCCCAGGCACCCGCCATTTAGACGGCGTGCATACCTGTTTTGGTAGAATCATTGATGGCCTTGATGTAATTGACGACATTAGAGGCGGTGATACTATGACTAAAGTTGAATTGATCTAACTAATTATACCGTTTTTTTAGGAGGTAAAGCAAAAGCAGCCGCTTCGTGCTCGAATTGTCCACTATGGGCACCGTCGCAAAATGGTTTGTTTTTGCTTAACCCACAACGGCATAATCCAATAATTTCTCTTCCGGCTACATCATAGCTATTTCCTGCTCTATCTACAATGGTAAAATCACCTTCAATTTTAAGTGATCCGTTATTGTTAACTGTTATTTTAGTTGACATGTTTTTGGTTTTGGAGCGAAGATAGTGGTAACAAAGATTACCTCATCAAACAATTGGTTAAGGCATTGCAATAATGCGGTGAATAATTTCACTAAAATAAGCAGCATTACCCGGACCAAACCAATTCATCACACGTGTTTCATATCCAGGAATATCGTAGTAAGCATCTTTGGTAATGTATCCCGCATAGCCGCCATTAAAACTAGTGACCATTAATTGCTTGCCTTTTGATGCTGCAAAATCTGTTAGCGGTTTTACTAGCTCTCCACTAAAATCACATGGCATACCCACCATTATTAGGTTGCCAATCCGCAACACTTTTACTTCTGTAGCATAATCGCCATAAAGTTTGGTCCATATCCAATGTCTAAAACACCAGTCTGTTGCAAAACGCCACTGAGGTTCGCGCATTGGTAAAGGAAGCGTAACCATTGATAATGCTGGTGCAATTGTTTGCTTTTGTTTGTTTTGTTGGATGGCTGTTTCTAAGCCTATTGCTAAATTGGTTAACTGTTTTAAATCGGTTTCGCCTTTTTCTTCTGGGCCCATACTTCCTACTGCACCTGCTAAATAAACTGCTTGATTGTATCCCTCTTTTTTTTCGAGGGAATCTACTAAAGCACCAGGATAATCTCTACTTAGTTGCATCATATCGGCACCCAAAGTAGTAGCATGTGCGGCAAAAGAAGTTAAAATAGCTTTGGAAGATGGGTTGTTTTTTTGCATCAAATATAACACACGTAAAAAAGGATCTGTACTGCCTTTATTGCCCATCGTTCTATTTTTTACCCATTGCGGGCTTGCAATTTCAGCTGATTGTAATTCAATAGGAGCAAGGGTTGTGGACGCTTGTTTCACTGCAGTAATAATAGCTATTGCTAATTTTTGCACCATTGCACTATCATATTTTCCTGCAAATAATTCGCCAATATATCGCTTTCCCCATCCGCCAATACTATTGTGTGCATGCGTTGCACCTATGTATAAATGCGCATAATCAATACCTGCTAATTGAATTTGATTGCGCAATAAGATGGTTAATTCTGGAGGAATAATTAATAAATCGCAGGCAACAATGGCAACACGTGTTTGCCCTTGTTGTAAAAATATGGCCCGTGCATAAATACTATCATGTATCGATTCATAAGGCTTGCCATTTCTATTTCCATAACCTGCAGTAGGCATAGGATGTGTGGGTGTAATATTCACTTTGCTCCATCCTGCTAATAATGGCGAAACAGAATCGATAGCCAAAGGATGTGTTGCCAAACTATCTAAACGCAAACTCATTTGTTGATAGAAGGCGCTTTGTTGGTAAGGTGTTCTATCTGTTTTTCTAATAAAAAAAGGAACCGCAGCTACTATCAATAAAAGTATGCAACCAATAACTAATAAAAACGTTTTCAGCAATTTCATAGAAAGCAGTTATTAGTGAATAAATTACAATGACCCAGTTGGTTTGCGATGGCCATATACAAATTGTTCCATGGCTGTCATAGACTGAATAGCATCTGCTGCAGTACATGGGTTATTGCCATTGTTTAAAAAATATTGAACAATTTTTTCAATCATCGGTTGCTGAATATGGGTAGGTTGTTTAAAAGATAGCACTTCTGTTCCTGCTTCAGTTTCAACCGTTATTTGATTGCCAAAAACTGGAAATGAAATTTTACCCGCCGATCCAATAATTTCAAATACATCTTTGTGCAATGCTTCTGCGGCGGCAAAAGACCACAATCCATTAAATAGAATATTGTTGTTTAGCAACATAGTGCCTGCTACTATATCTTCTGCTGCATACAAACCCGCTTGATTGGCTGAGAATCCATGCATGCCAAGGGCTTTGCCAAAAAAATAAAATACAAGGTCTAGTTGATGGGGTGCCAAATCGTAGAACAAACCACCACCAGCAAGTGCAGGATCAACACGCCAATTTGTTGCTGGATTTTCCATTTGCGCCGATTTATCGGGTTGTAACATGGTAATAGTTACTGCCCTAATTGCGCCAATAGTATTATCTATCAATAATTTTTTTACATGTAAAAACATAGGTAAAGCACGACGATAATGTGCAATACATAATTTCCCTCCCATATTATTTGCTACCGTTTGCATCCGTAAGCATGATGCAAGATCGGTACTCATTGGTTTTTCTACATACACATTTTTTTCCGCCTGTAATGCAGCAATAGCATAGCTTTCATGGTATTTTGGTGGAGTAGCAATATAGATTGAATTAATTGTTGGATCATTAATCAATTCATTGGCATTGGCATACCATTTGGGTACCCCATGGCGAGTAGCATAGTCTTTTGCTTTTTCGGCATCTCTACGCATCACAGCAATTAATGCAGAATTGGGTACTTTATTAAAAGCCGGACCAGATTTTAATTCTGTTACATTTCCACAACCAATAATACCCCAATGAATAGTAGCAGCAGTATTAGGCAAATTTGTTTGCATTAATTCCATACACAAAAAATTGAGTTCAATAAAGTTAATAAAGCAAACGCTCTAGCGCTTAGAATTTTTTTGAAACGGTAATCAAGCATGAGTGAATTGAACCTTAATTGTGGAGACACTTTATAATATATTCTCAAAATATTAAACGACATATTTAATTACCATTAATCAAGCAACGTTTTGTATTAGAATCAGGTCTAGTAATTGTAGAAGTTTTAACAGGCGTATACAATAACTAGCATGAATATTGAGTTAGTGTTTAATACGTTTAAGTTTTACCAGAATTGAACCCTAAATATATATTTTGTGCGTAAAGTTTTTTTTATTGTAGGATTAGTATTGCTTGCTTCCATTGCTTGCAAACACCAAATGGTCGTTCCAGGAACATCAACAACTCCAATTATTATAACTAATCCCGGAACTGGTGGGACTTCAGTTTCAGATACCGTGTGCTTTAATAGCCAAGTGCTTCCTTTATACCAAAGCTATTGCGCAAGTGCAGGATGCCATAGTGCCGCATCTGCAAGCGCTGGAGTAATAACAACAGACTATTTTAATATCATGAAAGGGATTCGAGCAAATAGCCCTAATTCTAGCAAATATTATACGATTCTTTCTAACGGCATGCCGCCAAGAGGTAGTCCACAAATGACTGCCGCTCAAATTGCCACTATTCAAAAATGGATTACCCAAGGTGCATTGAATACCGTTTGCGTGACTACCACTTGCGATAGCACAAAAACAACTTATTCCAACGGCATCTCAACACTATTTGCTACTTATTGTAATGGCTGCCATGGTGTAGCTCCTGGGTCTGGCAATATTATTTTGGGCGATTATACCAATGCAAAAAATACGGGTATTTCACTAAAACAAAGTTTTTTAAATGACATTAATTATACTGGTGCAACTGCTGCAAAAAATATGCCTCCTGCTGGAAAACTAAGTAGTTGTCAAATTCTGCAGATTACAAAATGGATTAATAATGGTTGCCCTCAATAAATTAGTTCTAAAAAATATATAATGAAATCGATTGTTTTTTGTGCGCTACTTGTTTTTTTTATTTCTGGATGTTATTACGATAAAGCTGAATTAACTTATCCTGCTTCTGCAACTACTTGCGATACCACTGCTGTAAAATATAGTGTAGATATGGTGTCTATCATGAACACCAACTGTAATGTTTGTCATGGAGGAACTGCTGCTGCAGGTGCTGGCATTGTATTAAGCACTTATGCAGGGTTAAAAGTGTATGGTGCAAATGGACAGTTACTAAACTCCGTATTGCAAAATGGAACTGTTTCGGCTATGCCAAAAGGTGGGGGTAAATTGTCGGACTGTGATATCAATAAAATTAGGTCTTGGTTAAATAAAGGAATGTTAAACAACTAAATAAATATATGAAAAGAATACTTTTATCAATTTTAATACTAGCGTTAAGTACTAGCGCGATGCAAGCGCAAAAATTGTATGCCACTAAAAAAGGTCAATTAAAATTTAATGCAACAGGTGGCGTAGAAGCTATTGCTGCAGTAAATAATCAGGTGGATAGTAAAATGGTAGACAAAACCGGGCAAATCGTTTTTAGTGTTTTAATTAAGGGCTTTAAGTTCGACAACCAATTAATGGAAGACCATTTTAATGAGAATTATTTAGAGAGCACCAAATTTCCAAAAGCAGATTTTAAAGGATTTATTTTAAATGCTGCAAGTATAGATTTTTCTAAAGATGGCAAACATACCATTACTGCCGAAGGAACATTAACCATTCACAATGTTGCACAGAAAGTTTCTGTACCAGGCATATTAACCATTGCTGATGGGAAAGCTGCTGTGATGGCTACTTTCAAAATAAAAATTAAAGACTACGGAGTAACAGGATTATATATTGGCGATAAAATAGCACCAGATGCAGAGATTGTGCTTAATTGCAAATACGATTAAATTAGTTCTATTTTTTTAAGTTCAAACAATATCAAATGCTACATATTAAACGCTTTCTACTTACTACTGCTTTGTTTTTTGTAGTGCTTTTAAATACACAAAATTTATTTGCACAAACAATTGATTTGTTTGCTATGCAAGATGCGCAAGACAAGAAAGACACAAAAGACAAAACAGATATTGTAACTGCCACTTTTAAAACAACTCGTTTAATAAATGGGCAATCCATTGAAAATGTTGGAAGGGGAATTTTAGATGTAAAAATATCTCACCGATTTGGCACACTTAATTCTGGTGCCTATAATTTATTTGGATTAGACAATGCCTCAATGCGAATGGGTGTTGATTATGGTATTACAGATCGATTAATGATTGGTGCAGGAAGAAGTACTTATCAAAAACAATTCGATGCTTTTTTAAAGTACCGAATTATTCGTCAATCAACTGGAAAAAGGTATATGCCATTCTCTGTTAGTTATGCAGCGTCTATTGCATTAAGAACGCTTGATGACCCTAATGCTACTACGGTACAAAAATGGTATACCGATCGACTTTCTTATACGCACCAATTAATTATTGCAAGTAAACTAAATGACTATACCTCTCTACAAGTAATGCCAACACTAATACATTACAATAGTGTGCCATTGGCCAAGAATCCGAATGATTTGATTTCTGTTGGTGTTGGATTTAGAGAAAGGCTATCAAAAAGGGTCAACTTAACAGCAGAGTATTATAACCAAGTAACCCAATTAGAAGGGTATTTTAACTCATTATCTTTTGGCCTTGATATAGAAACAGGTGGGCACGTATTTCAATTTCATGTATCTAATTCAACAGGTATGACCGATAAAACTTTTATTACAGAAACCACTGGACAATGGGATAAAGGAGATATTCATTTTGGATTTAATATCGCTCGGGTTTTTACAGTTAAAAAGAAAAAGGAACTTAATCAGTAAGTAATTAATACCAACTGATTAAGTATTTAAACCTTTCTAACTTTATTTAAAGCGTTGGTAAAGCAACTATACTGCCCCCAACATTTTTTTAGCGTAGTCTACACATTTTTTTGTTTCTGAAACAGCATCGGAGCCTGCAGGAATATCATACTCTAATTCTATTGTAGCAGGTATTGCGTATTTCTTTTCTTTTAAAAGGGTAAAGATTTCTTTTAAAGGAGTGTCTCCTAATCCCCAAACAACATTAGCGCCGCCTTTTGTTTTAGAGAGCCTGTCTTTAATATGCATACTAGTTATGCGATCGTGTTTGGCTTCAATTAGCGCAAGTAAACTTTCTTTTGTATTGTTTCCACCGGCTGCTATATAGTGCCCGCAGTCGAGATTCATAGAATTATAAGGCGATTGGCTCAACGCTATATCCCAAGCGGTATCTGTTGCTTGTGTATGTGCGTGATAGCCAATATACATTTTATGTTTAGACGCTAATTCACCCAATCTTTTTGAATGTGCAGCATTAGGAAGTTCTATGGTAACAGATGTTGCACCCAATGCTTTTGCTGCATTAAAAGCATATTCAATTTCTGCATCGGTGTTTTGAGCACCTAGTGCATCTGGCTTAAAGGCATAAATACTTACGCCTGCTTTATGAAACATTTTACGAATCTTAATAAATGCATCCATTGAAACGTTTGCACGCCAATCTGCTACTTGTTGTTGATAGGTAGTTTCTTGTTTTTTTTCTTCGTCTGAAATAGTTCTGGGTTGTCCTGCAACACGCGGTGTGCGGACAATATTATTTACCGGTTTACCAGCATAGGCTTCTATTGAATCGCCCATTAATTCTATCGCACTAATATTTGAATCTAAACAGTATTGCAAAATTTGTTCGGGACTACTAGGCAAACTTCTCCAAGAATAAGTAATGGCACCAACTTGAACGCCCAAAATTTTTGAATTGGGTTTGGCTAGAACAAATGCATTTGCTAAAACAGATTTACCTGATATAAATAGTGTTAAGGATGCTACACTTGTTTTGTATAAAAAGTCTCTACGATTGGTTGAGTTGGCCATTTTGCTTGAATTAGAAATTCGGTTATTATAATCTTTTTACTAAAATAGGGTCTTCGTTTACGCCTTCGATTTTCATTTTATACCCTTCGGAAGTAAGGTATATTGTTACTGCTGGACGAAACAAATTAACAAAAATAGGCGAGGTAGGTAAATCTTGAATCCAGTCTTGACGATTCATTAATTTAAACGTGGTATTGCCATTCCATCCTTTAAAATCACCATCAATATTAGATTCTATTACTTCTTGTAATTTATTGCAGGCAATTAAACGGTCAATGCCTTCAATTTTCATTTTATATTTCTTTCCGTCTTTATACACCACAATACTAGGTTGTGCTGTTGCAGGTTTTTGATTGATTTTATCGTTGATTTCGTAAAAATTAAAACTGTTTGTTTTTATTAAAGTTCCTTTTACAATTGCACCACGAATGGTTACAAAGCTTGCAGAAGAATCCACCATTTTTAGGTTGTCTGTTGTTTGTGCTTGCGTGTAAATGAAAGCAAATACTAGCGTAAGGTTTAATAGTAACTTTTTCATACAATTTTTATTAAGTGATAAAGATAACATCAGTTATGTTACAAATTTTTAATTCGGATATTTCTAAATCGAACCACATCGCCATGGCCCAAAAAACCAATATGACCTGTTGTTCTTTTTAATCCTGGGTGATCGTTGTGGTCCATAGCGCCATTTGCTGCTGCGTCTTTAATATCGCCATCAACAATGGTTTCACCATTTAAGATTACTTTAATTTTTGTACCTTTTACAATAATGGATTCTTGGTTCCAATCGCCAATGGGTTTTAAGAAACCTCTTTTTGCAGGAATCACACCATATACAGAACCATGGTATTGGTAAGGTTGTAGTTTTTTATACATATCAGCTTCACTATCCAATACTTGAATTTCCATTCCAACATAAGCCGCATCGCCAGTTAGTGGGGCGCGAATACCAATACCATTATTGGCTCCTGGTGTTAATTGAAACTCAAAACGATATTCAAAATCGGCATATTCGTCTTTGGTATAAAGGTTGCCGCCGCTCAATTCTGGATGAACAACAATTGCACCGGATTCATTTAAATAACCCGCTGTATTTCCTATCCATTGATCCATATTAGAACCATCGAACAATGTTGTAAAACCTTCTGATTTTTCTGATGGACTTAAAGTTGAAATAGTAGTGGTAGGAATTTCTCTTAAATAAATATTTCTATACGCCACATAGGTTCCGTGTGCTTGTAATTCAATTTGTTCTTTAGAGAATATAGGCAGTTTACTATCCCAATAATTTTCTAAAATAATATGGTCGGTTACTAATACATCATTCAAATACACAGTGACTTTTTCACCTTGCATGATTATATGAAAAGTATTCCACTCGCCTATTTTATTGTCTGCAACAACCAATGGTTTGCTTTGATTTTTTTGATTATTGTATAAACCGCCAGATCCAACTTGTGCACCCACGTCTCTGCGACTGGTATCCCAAATTTGTACTTGTGGCGTGCCGCGCAAATAAATACCTGCATCGCCTTTTTTAGTAATCTTCCAGTCTACATACATTTCAAAATCACTATACTGTTTGGTTGTGGCAAGATTGTCTCCATGACCCGTAAAAATTAATAAGCCGTCTTTCACAATCCAATCGTTTTTTGTTTTTTCGTTGGCAACTTGCTCGGCTTTTTGTAGTTCATCGGCACTCATTTTAGAACGGCTGATAGGGTTTCCTACCAAGGCTTTCCAGCCATTAAGGTCTTTCCCATTAAATAAACTTACAAAGCCATTATCATAAGGCATTGCTTTTAAATGTGCCCTTAACGCTTTGGATAAAACAACACTATCTTCTCCCTTTAACAATGCAAGTGATTTTTCTAGAATGGACCTTACTTCTTGACCATAGATAGATGCGTCAGCCAAAGCGAGTCGAGTAGTAATAATTGCCGCCATTGGTGCCAAAATAGGATCTTGTAAACTTTGGCTAACAAACATAAAACTACCTAAGCCAGGCAGGTTTGCAGCTTCAGATAAAACATCTTTTTTCTCTAAAGGATTTTTTGCAGCAGCCATTTGGTTTTGCAAAACCAATAGGTGTTGTGCCTTGTTTGGGATATTTAATTTAATAAGCTTAATAGAATTTATACTTGGTAGTACTTGATGGCTATTGTTTAATGCCGCTTGAATATGCTTGCGATTTGTTTCACTTGCTTTGGCCAAGGCTTTATTTAGTGCAGCTATAGCAGTTTCAGAATGAATGGTAGCCAATGCCCTAGCAGCATTGCTAGCAAGTGTTTCGTCTGATAAAAATTTATTCAGCGTTTTTACAGCAGCATCACTTCCCAATAAACCCAAATATTTCATGAGTAATTCATTGGCGTAATAAGTATTTTCAGTAGTAATTGTTGCAGCTAATAAGGTAGCGATTTTATTAATAGATACCGGGTCTGCCTTAGTACTTTTATTTATATACGCACTCAGTGCATTGCTGGCTTTCGATTGTAAAGCAGTATCATTCAGTATTGACACAAAAGTTTTCCATTCTGATTTTTTCCAAGCATCCATGCTTTGTAAAGCAGCGTCTGCTTCTTTTACTTGTTGGTATGGAAATACACTAATGGTATTAAGTATGGCTTCTTTTTGTGCATTTACTTGCAGAAAAAAAACAATAGAAAATAAAAAATTGATGACTATTTTTTGCATTTGTTCAGTTTAATAAATTAAATATTCCAGGGTGCACGCATGGGTGGATTAATCATGGCATTGGCTTCATTGTCATTGATAAAGGTTTGTGTGTCTGGATCAAAATGTAGTGTTCTGCCTAATTGTAAAGCAATCTTTCCTAAATTAATAATCGTACAAGACCTAAACCCATTTGATTCATTTAGCGCAAAAGGTTTTCTATATTTTACCGACTCTAAAAAATTAGTTACTTGAGGTGCCGGATCGGGCATTAGGGCAAGCTTTTCTTTTAAATTGGGAATGGTTGATTTAAACCCTGCAAATAATTTTCCGTTGGGACCTTCAATATATGCTGCGTTAGGATCTGTGGCTTCTCCGTCTAAAATAATTTTGCAGCCATCTGCATAGGTATAAGTAATCTTTCTAAACGTCCCACAAGCATCGGGGTGTTGCTGTTCGGCATCTACTTCTACTTTAATAGGACTTGTTTCGTCTTTGCCTAAAAAGTATTGAATAGGATCAATATAGTGTTGGCCCATATCGCCTAATCCACCACCATCATAATCCCAATAACCCCTAAAGGTTTGGTGCACCCTGTGTGCGTTATAAGGCTTGTATGGCGCAGGTCCTAGCCATCTATCGTAGTCTAATTCGGCAGGAACTGGCTGGGTTGCTAATTTGGTTTTGCCTACCCAATAAAATTTCCAGTCAAAGCCGGTTGTTTTACTAACAGTTACCGTTAAAGGCCATCCTAACAAACCTGATTCAACTAATTTTTTAATAGGTCGAACGGTGGTATTCATTCCGTAAAAATTGTCTTCGAAACGAAACCAAGTATTTAAACGGAACATATTGCCGTATTGTTTTACGGCTTCTACCAGACGCTTTCCTTCGCCAATGGTTCTGGTCATTGGTTTTTCGCACCAAATATCTTTTTTTGCTTTTGCAGCTTCAATAGCCATGATTCCGTGCCAGTGTGGTGGCGTAGCAATATGTACAATATCAACTTCTGGTAAAGCAATTAATTCGCGGTGATCATGAAAGGTTTTTACGCCATTCCCAATCATTTTTTGAGCAGATAAAAGATGGTTGGCATCTACATCACAAATAGCTACTACGCGCGTTCCTGCATAGGGTATATGCCCACGACCCATACCGCCAAGGCCAATAATTCCTTTGGTTAGCTGGTCACTAGGCGGTATAAACCCTCGACCTAGTACATGTCTTGGAACTATAGAAATTCCAGCTACAATGGCTGCTGAGTTGCGCAGGAAGTTTCTCCTACTTTTTTTAGAAGATGAAAGCATTTGGCAAGAATTAGTTGGTCTTAAAGATAAAGACTTGTACTTGGTTTACAATCAATAGACCTGCCTATTTTGCAGAATTAGTCGGTTTTAGGAATGGTGAATTTAAAACTAGACCCCTCGCCCAATACAGATTCTACCCAAATTCTGCCTTTGTAACTTTCTACAATTTTCTTGCAAATAGATAAGCCAATGCCCGTGCCAGAATATTGGTGTTTTTGGTGTAATCGTTGGAAGATGATAAAGATTTTATGGTAATATTCAGGCGCAATGCCAATACCGTTGTCTGTAACTGAAAACTCCCAGTCATTTTCTTGTTCTTTTATAGAAATTTTTATGCTGGCTTTTTCTCTATTACAATATTTAATGCCATTACCTACTAGGTTTTGCATCAGTTGAGTCATTGAAACTTTGCCTGCCAAAATAATAGGTAATGGGTCGGTAATAATTTCAACGCTATTGTCAATTATTTTTTCCCTGTGTAATTGAAGTACATCAATTAATACTTCATTCATATCTACTTGTACTCTTTCAAATCTATCAGAATTAGCACTGGTGTATTTAAGCAAATCATTGATTAATATGCGCATTCTTTCTGCACCATCTACTGCAAAATGAATATATTTTTTTCCTGTTTCGTCTACAATAGCCGAATATTTTTGCTCGAATTTTTGAAGAAAACTAGTAACCATTCTTAACGGTTCTTGCAAATCGTGCGAAGCTACATAGGCAAAACTTTCTAATTCTTTATTTTTATTGAGTAGTGCCTCTGAAGTAATCTGTAATTCTTGATTAGATTGAATAATTTGTTCTTCAATATTTTTTCGATAAGTGATTTCTCTAAAAATAGCTGTACATCCATCAACGAATGGATAGAAATCTTGCTCATACCAACGATTATCATCAGGAACAAATAATTCAAAATGTTGTGGAATTTGTTCCTTGATGGCAAAGTTTAATTTATCTTGGAATTCAGAATTAGCGAGTGCTGGATAGATTTGAAAAATGTTTTTCCCAATCAATTCCTTTTCTTCAACTTTTAAAATGTCTACCAATGCTTGGTTACAATATCGATAATTATAATTATTGTCAAGTACATAAAAACAATCTGCAATTGACGCTAAAATATATTCCTTGTCTTTAATTAAGGTTTCAATAAGGTGTAACTTTTCTTCTAATTCAGCAGCAACTTTTTTCTGTTCAGTAACATCTTTTAACGAACCTATTATTCTTTCTACTTTACCTGCTTCGTTTCTTAAAAAATAAGCATTATCTACTACGTTTAAATAGTCTTTGCCATTACTATATCGATATTCGAAGGTTGTTTTAGAACTATTATTTAAAAAGCATTCTCTTAAAAAAATCTTTATTTTTTCAATATCTTCTGGGTGCACCCGTTTTGTCCAACCACCATAATCACCTAAAAAATTTTCTTCGCTTATATTAAACTGATTTTTATAAGTATCACTTAAAAATATTTCTTGGTTTTTGAAATCCCAATCATAAATACCATCTGTTGCTGCTTGTGTAACATATTGAAAGCGGTCGGAATTAAGTTTGCTTTTTTCTTCTGCATTTCTTTCTGCAGTTACGTTTCTTACAATATCCATAATGCCACCATCTTCAGTAGCAATGATTCTAGACTCAAACATTTGTAATCCAATGGGTTGAATTTCTATAGAATACAACCTTGTTACTAATTCTTTGGTTTTCTTAGCTTCTACAATTTTATTTTCTAACTGATCAATTATTTCTATTGGAAGAATGTCTCGTATATTTTTACCAATATATTCAGCTT
>JBAXPJ010000063.1:0-14982 GCA_037132335.1 Sediminibacterium sp.
GCAGGCACATGGTAGAAAGCTAGTGTGTCTAAAATTTGTTTGGTGTATACTCTATCTGGTCCATCATCAAAAGTGAGTACTAATTTTCTTTTTTTCGTTTCGCCAAATTTTCGAATTACATAAGTTGATGGAAGTTGGGTATACGCTTCTTCGCTAATTAGCATATCTACTCTGTCAATCTCTGGTGTGATCATTCCTGATGTGGGTGTGGCAATAACATCTAAAACTTCACCCTCTCCAATATAATCTGGTTTAGTTCCTGCAGGTACTTTGCTGAACTCATTAAAATCAAAACTTTGTAAGGCTTCTTTGGTCATTGACTTATGATAGAATTCCCAAACCCTACTGTCTTCACTTCCCAAACGCCATAGTGCGGTTCCTGCTAATCGATATTCTGTTGCAAAACGCATAATATTAAAATTGGTAGCGGCATCTGTAAAATGCACTTCATGCAAGGAGTCTGCGCCATCGTAATATTGGTAGTGTAAATTATAAGTGTCATTGTCAAAGTCAACTACAGCATCGCTTTCCTTGGCATTGGCCAATGCTTCTTGATAAGATAGTACTTCTACTTGTTTGCTTTTTAATTTCCAATCATAGCCATACGCGGCCATGCCAAGAATAATTTTTGACGCAATAACATGGTCATCCATTGCATCTAGTGCTGCTTGAATCCAGCGTTGCGAAGAAATCGGTCCAGGCTTAGTTTCTGTGTGGAATTGATCATAAGCCATTAAAATTAAATAGTCGTTGTATTTAGCAAGTGCCTTAAAATCGTAGTCGTCATTAAAGGGAATTACATCTTGCGAAACCAAAAAATTATTGGCGTGTAATTGTGCGTATGCCTCTTTTTGAAAAGCAACAATATCTTCAGAGCTAGTGGCTTCTAATTCTTCAAAATCTATATTTACTCCAGCAAAATCGTATTGTTTTAAAAGCCTAATAAGGTCATTGATTAACTTTTGTTTTTTTAGAGGGCTCGTTAAAATTCTATGAATAGCAGCACCCCTAAATTCTTGCTTAAAATTATTAGAAAGAATAGGCATGATTCTTACACCCGACGCTTTCATTAGTTTTAGTGCACGTGCGTCAATATTGGTGAATAAAGTATCTGCATTAGGGTCTATAAAAAACCACTCAGGAATAACCAAGTTTAATTTCGAAATATTTTTTTCTAAGGAGTAAAAAGATTGAGGGTCCCATGCTACATAAAAAGCTGCTCTTATGCCAATACTGTCACTAAATAACGGCGAGGTAGAAAGATCGAGTACATCGTCGTTTTTTCCACCCACTTTACCTTTTGCCCATTTGGCACTGATGGCATTTCTAAACCCTCGGTAATCTTGCACCATTTTACTTTCTCTAAATGGGGCAACTTTATCGGTTAATACTTTTTTAATGGCTTTATTAGCCAAGGAAATTTCTGGTTCATTGCTATCCATATTTCTAATAGCAATAATGATAACGCCAATTGCCAATAGTCCTAGAAAAAGCAGAAACCGGTAAGCGATTTTAAACCGCTGCCATCTTGCTTTTGATACAGAATGAAAAACTTGAGGTTGGTCTGGCATATTATTTGGCACTCATCTTAAAGTCGAATAATCAGCAAGTTACTGCCGATCACACAATTCCATATCACAAAAATAATTAAAACTTAGTTTTGTACTTTTAACTTTCTATGGTAGCAACTAAAATCCTTTCTTTAATTCAAGTTTATCTAAAAGCAATGTTGGCATTGGTTATTACCATTTGCGGTATTCGCTTTTATGAATACTTTTTAGTGGCTTCCAAGTCTTTTGTAAAACATGCATTTTATTTTGAACTAGGGGGCTGGTTCTATGATATTTGGGGTTGTTTGCTGTATGGCGCAATCATTCTCTTGCCTTTATTGCTAATTGGCTGGACAAGTAATCGGGTTGCTAGAATCGTTTTACATACACTCAACACTTTATTAATTGTTTTATATATCGCATTAATTGTGGTGTTTTCTGAACGGAACACCCCATTCGATCACGAGTTTTTTACAAGAAGTTTAAAGGAATCTTGGATGACTTCTAAGCAGATGATGACTAGTGGCCCTTTATTGTATTTTCCATTTTTATTATATGTTGCATTCTATTTTTTCTTAAACAATTGGCTAATTAAATCTCGGAGCTTTGACAAGGTGTTTATACGAGCATGGTTGGCGGTATCTATATTGTCTATCCTGCTTTTTTCTTATGCCAACCCTTCTCAAAAATGGTTTGCTCAAAAAAAAGCCTACTATTTTACTTCTAATAAATTTGTTTTTTGGGTAATTGATAACTATCGATACTTTAAGAATAAAGACAATTTTGATGCTAGTAATTTGTCGCCAGAAGAATTGGCCGATGCTATTGCGTTCTATCAAAAAAACCAACCTTTTGCATTTACTAGAAAAGACTTTCCGCTATTACATGAAAACAATAGTAAAGATGTTCTTGGCTCATTCTTTAATTTAAATAAAACCAAGCCGCCAAATATTGTGATATTGGTGGTGGAAGGTTTGTCGCGTGATTTTAGTGGCGATAGTGCTTATGCAGGAAGCTTTACGCCATTTTTAGATTCACTCTCTAATAAAAGTTTAACCTGGGATAATTTTTTAAGTACTGCTCCAGGAACTTTTGCGGCACATCCTGCCATTTCTGGTTCCTTGCCTTATGGGAAGCGCGGATTTTCTGTGATTAATGTAATGCCCAATCATTTATCACTCATAAATATTTTACGATCAAATGGATACCATGCTAATTTTTTAATAGGGTTTAATCCTGATTTTGATAATATGGGTGGGTATATGCGCTTACAAGGAACAGATATGATTTTGTCTAAATACGGCGCCAAATACAAAGAAATGGGTGTTGGGTCTGAAGGTTGGTCGATGGGGTATCCGGATGATGCATTATTCAACCGAAGTTTTGAAGTGATGGATTCTTTGCATGAATCGCCCTATTTAAATATCTATCATACAGGCACAACGCATATGCCTTATTTGTTTGAGCAAAAGCCACGCTACGAAAAGTTGTTTGATAAAAAAATGTTGGGAATTCCCAATACATCAACGGTAAAGAAAACACTCAAAGAAAGCAAAGAAGTATTGGTTACTTATATGTTTGCCGATGATTGCTTCAGAGATTTTTTTGCTAAATATGCCAAGCGCGCAGAATATTCGAACACCATATTTTTTATTACGGGAGACCATCATATAGGATCTTTTCCTTCCACTTGTGGCATAGATGATTACCATGTTCCATTAATTGTTTATTCGCCCATGTTAAAAGCACCGAAGAAATTTTATTCTGTCAACTCACACAATAATTTGGCGCCAACCATTTCTTCGTTGGTATTAAATAATTATCCGGCTTTACAAAACAAACCCAAAGAAGTGAACTGGCTTGGCGATGTATTAGATACTTGTGTGCGTTTTAGAAATACACATGCTATGCCGTTTATGGAGTGGAGTAGAGAAATGACAGATTATATTTATAAAGGATATTATCTTTCTGGAGACGAGTTGTATCGATTAACACCTAATTTGCTGGAACAGCACGTAGAGAACGATTCCGTTAAACAATACATGAAACAATTGCTCAATAATTTTAAGTTAATCAATTCTTATGTATGCGATAACAATAAAATTTTTCCGGCAAATAAAGTATTGCCAACAGGAGCAAAAGAATTGCTGTTAGATTATTCAAATCCTGCTACACAAAAAATATTTACGCAAAGTTCCGACACAACTATTTTACCAGAAATTAAAATACCCATCGGCGAAAAGTATATCTATGTAGAAGTTTCTGCAGAAATTAATTTACAAAGCCCAGGCTTAGAAGATCAACCTTCATTTAGGTTATCTATCATTGACACCACACACAAAGGGCGTAATTTTTTATTCTATACGCACCATAATATTGTGCAAATGACCAAAGGAGATTATGTAGAAAAGAAATGGAACACCACCACTACCAATGATTTATTTACCATTGACGAGTTCAAAAATTATCGCAATAAACTATTCGATTTGTCTTTCTACACACAGGCATTACCTATGAACTTATTAATGCGAAATTTAAAAGTCAAAATATTTGGTGTTAAATAGCCAAATATTTTGAACTAATTTCTATCCTTCGAATGTGCTGTAGAAATAAGGCGTTTTTGCTTCAAATTCAGCGCTGCAAGTATCCACCATTTTATAAACGCGTGTAATACCTAAGGCTTTCCTCTTTTCATATACCTCGTCTTCTGTGCAAGTATTGTTCATGATTTTAACAATCTGCAAATCACTAAAACCATTCTTTTTGGCTTCTTTAAGTAACTCAGTAGGAATAGTGTCTAAAGAATATTTTGCAATTTCTTTTTCAATTTCACAGATTTGTTGAATTTGGTATAAGAACCAACGATCAATACCAGTTGCTTGTGCAATAGATTTAATAGTAGAACCTTGCATTAAAGCATCTTTGATTCTAAAAATACGATCCCATTTTGGCGTTTTGATATATTCTACAATCTCTTCGCTCTTCATTAAACTTTTTCCATAATAGCCCAAACCAATCGCTTCATTTTCTAAACTTTGACAAGCTTTTTGAATGGCTTCGGTAAAACTTCTTCCAATGGCCATTACTTCTCCCACACTTTTCATTTGTAATCCTAAAGTATCATTGGCTCCTTTGAATTTATCGAAATTCCAACGAGGAACTTTTACAATCACATAATCCAAAGCAGGTTCAAAATAGGCCGATGTTGTTTTAGTAATTTGATTCTTTAATTCATCAAGCGAATAACCAATAGCAAGTTTGGCAGCAATTTTTGCAATTGGATAACCTGTTGCTTTTGAAGCCAAGGCCGATGAACGACTTACGCGTGGATTAATTTCTACCGCAATCAATTCTTCGGTTGCTGGGTTAAGCGCAAACTGCACATTACATCCACCAGTAAAATTACCTAGGGAACGCATCATTAAAGTGGCTTTGTTACGCATGTCTTGGTATGCTGTGTCACTTAGTGTCATTGCTGGTGCAACAGTGATGCTATCGCCTGTGTGAACGCCCATTGGGTCTAAATTCTCAACAGTACAGATAATAACTACATTATCATTGATATCTCTTAATAATTCTAACTCGTACTCTTTCCATCCCAAAACAGCTTTTTCTACCAATACTTCGTGAATGGGAGAAGCTTTAAGTCCTCTTTCTAGTGCGCCATCCAAATCATCTTTGGTATGCACAAATCCGCCGCCAGTACCACCAAGGGTAAAAGATGGACGAATTACTAGTGGAAATCCTATTTCTTGGGCAAATTCTTTTCCTTCTAAAAAACTATTGGCTACACGGCTAGGTGCAACAGCAATTCCAATACGAACCATCAATTGGCGGAATTTTTCACGGTCTTCGGCAGTGTCAATGGCAGCGATATCCACCCCAATCAACCTTACCCCGTGTTTTTTCCAAACCCCTAATTCGTCGGCTTCTTTACATAGATTTAATGCCGTTTGTCCGCCCATTGTAGGCAAAACTGAATCTATCTCGTTCTCTTCTAAAATTTTTTCTATACTTTCAACTGTCAAAGGGAGTAAGTAAACCTTGTCGGCCATCATTGGGTCGGTCATAATGGTGGCAGGGTTACTGTTAATAAGGATCACTTCGATCCCCTCTTCACGCAAGCTACGAGCGGCTTGTGTGCCTGAATAGTCGAATTCACAGGCTTGGCCTATAATAATAGGTCCAGAACCAATGATTAAAACCGATTTGATGGAGTTGTCTCTAGGCATAGTTGCAAAAAAATAAATTGTGCAAATGTAAGGTCAGGAAGCCAAAAAAGGCATTAAATTTTTAAATGGTTTTGTAAAAATACCAACAAAACCAATTTTTTAGGGTTATTATTAAAGATTGAACACATAAATAAAACAAAATGGCAGTATTAAAAGAAGGAAGCAAGGCACCACTTTTTAAAGCGGTGGATCAAAATGGTAAGGCAATTTCATTAACTGATTACAAAGGACAAAAGTTAATCTTATATTTCTATCCAAAAGACGATACGCCAGGATGTACTGCACAGGCTTGTAATTTAAGAGATAATTATACTGCTTTATTAAAAAAGGGTTACCAAGTAGTGGGCGTAAGTACAGATAGTGTTGCGAGTCATAAAAAATTCGAAGAAAAATTCACCCTTCCTTTTCCGTTAATTTCAGACGAAGACAAGAAGATTGTAGATAAATACAATTTATGGGGTGAAAAAAAGATCATGGGCCATACTTATATGGGAACTACCCGTACTACTTTTTTAATTGACGAAACAGGCAAGATTAAAAAGATTATTGTAAAACCCGATACAAAAAATCATACCGAAGAAGTACTAGCTGCTTGGGCGGAAGATTAATAGATAATTGAATGATAATATCTTCTCTATAAATTTAGAGAGGATATTATTATTTAAACAATTGGTAAACAATCAAACTCATTAGATAGGCGAGTCCTGTCATATAAGAGAATTGAAACACCGGCCATTTCCAAGATTTGGTTTCTCTTTTTACTACAGCAAGTGTACTCATACACTGCATAGCCAATACATAAAATATCATCAACGAAAATGCGGCAGGCAAACTATATACTTTTGTTCCGTCGGCATGTGTTGCCGATTGGAGTTTCTGCCTAAGCGAATTGTTGTCG
Organism: Sediminibacterium sp.; assembly: GCA_037132335.1. Lineage (GTDB taxonomy): Bacteria > Bacteroidota > Bacteroidia > Chitinophagales > Chitinophagaceae > Sediminibacterium. The sequence goes on from JBAXPJ010000063.1 coordinate 6,681, forward strand.
TTTTCTTCAACACTATATAAGGTAGCCATTGTACCTACAAAAACTTCTCTTGCAGCAATGGAAGTAATTAATGCAATGCCAATTTTCCAATCGTAGCCTAGTGGTCTTATAACAGGTTCAATAGTTTGGCCCAATAATCCAGCATAAGAATTTTGTAGTTTTTCGGAAGAAAGGCGCTTGGCTAAAACTGCTTTTTGCGCTGGTAGCACTTGTGCTAAAGCAGCATATTTTATTTCTACATTTTCCATCCGATTGCCTGGTCCGTGCGAACATAAAAACCACAATAGCATGCTAATAATCATGATTATTTTTCCTGCATCTGTTACAAATATTTTGGCTTTTTCAACCATTGTAATGCCCACGTTTTTCCATCTTGGCGCACGATAAATAGGCAATTCTAAAATGAAAAAACTTTTTTCTTTTATTTGAATCACCCATTTCATTACATAGCTAACAATTAATGCCATCAATACTCCTAGCACATATAGGCCCATCATTACTAAACCTTGTAAACTTAAAAATCCAAAATAATATTTATCATCTACTACTAGTGAAATTAGTATGGTATATACCGGTAATCTTGCGCTACAACTCATTAGTGGTGTTACCAAAATAGTTAAGAGTCGTTCTTTTTTATTTTCAATATTACGCGCACTCATAATGGCAGGAACAGCACAAGCAAATCCACTAATCATGGGCATTACACTTTTTCCATTCAAGCCAACTTTACGCATGAGTCGGTCGCTTAAAAAACTAATGCGTGCCATGTATCCTGTATCTTCTAAAATAGTAATGATTCCAAAGAGAATCATTATTTGAGGAATGAAAACAAATATGCCACTCATGCCCGCAACAATTCCATTCACTAGTAAGTCTAAAAACCAAGTTGGCGCAAAATTGTGGTTTAGCCAAAAGGCCAATTGTTTAAATACAGATTCAATTCCATCCATTGGAAATTTAGCCAACCAAAAAACACTTTGAAATAATAAAAATAACACCGCAAATAAAATAAGGTTACCCCAAGTACGGTGCAATAAAACATCGTCTAATTTATCGGAAAATAATTTTTGTTCTAATGGATCGGGCTCTACCACATTCTTTTGCATGATTTGTTTTATGCGCGCATAGCGTTGCATAATTTCATCGGCCTGTGTTTTGGTAGGATTGAATTGATTGTCTAATTCAATTCGCTCAATATCTTTTTGTGTTTGCTCGTTTAATGGAAAATTTTCGTGATTAATTAGGTAGTGCACTGCGGCATAATTACTCAATGCAGGAAAAATATGTTGCACTTGCTCAATTGCTTTAGGAGCCATTTTTTGGTTGTCAATAAAATCGGCATTTGTTTTATTGGCGGGAATTTTTGCGTATTGCGCCAGTACTTTTTTCAAATCAACCAATCCCTTGTTCTTTCGAGGATTAACCAATACAACAGGAACGCCTAATTCTGCTTCTAATCCACTGATATCAATTCTAATTCCTTTTTTTGCTGCTAAATCATTCATGGTTAAAGCAACCACTACTGGTATTTTCAAATCGATGATTTGGCTACAAAAAAGTAAATTTCTTTTTAGATTGCTTGCATCCGCCACTAATAAAACCAAATCGGCTTTTGTTTCTGCATCGGCATTCATTAAAACCTTATAAGCTACCCACTCGTCTGCTCGTCTTGGGTATAAGCTATAGGTGCCAGGCAGGTCAATCAAGATTGTTTTTCTGTTATCTTCTAGCTCTAATACCCCTGTTTTTTTATCTACTGTAACCCCAGGAAAATTGCCTACTTTTTGGTTCAAACCTGTTAAGGCATTGAACAATGAGGTTTTCCCGCTATTCGGGTTACCCACCAAGGCAATATGTAAAATAGGTTTACTCAAAAATAAAATTGAATGGCAAAAGTACGTTCATTAAAAGGCTATTTGTTACGAGATTGGGAACGGATTCCCAGGCACATTTTTTTATTTTACAATTATTTATGATGCATTCGTTTGATTCGCGTTCACTCGCTTATTTTTGTATTCATAAAATTGTTACCAATGCAAAAATTACTATGGATTGTTTTGTTGTTCTCCAGTTTTGCAACAGCGCAAAGTAAACGTAAATTAAGAATAGCAGCAGAGAAAGCAAGCACTGAACTAGTAAATCATTTAACCGCGCATGTCCAATACTTAGCCGATGACAAGTTAGAAGGCCGCCGAACTGGTACCCCAGGTGAGCAATTGGCTTTACAATATATTATTGCACAATACAAAGAAATGGGCCTTGAACCAAGAGGTAATAATGGATTTTTACAAACCTTTGAAATCAATGAGGGAAAACAATTTTCTCCTGCTACCATTCTAAGAATTAATGGTAGTTTTTTAAAACTTACAGAAGAGTATTTTCCACTTGCATTTAGTGCAGAAAAAACGGTGAAAGGAAATCCGGCCATGGCCCTAAATGAAAAAGGACAACCATGGTTTAAAGACCTAAAAGAGTGGTTAGATGAAAACAAGAACAATACACATTTTGATATAGAAGAAACCATAAAAAAAGAAGCAATTACTATTGCAGAAAAAGGAGCAACCGCATTATTCTTATACAATAGCAGTAATAGTACCGACAATATTCAATTTAATAAAAATGATAAGTCTACTGCTGCAGCTATTCCTATTATTTATATTACAAAAGACGGATATCAGCATTATTTTTCAGACCAATCAAAAAGTTTAAAAACAGCTATTACAGTAGCATTTAATGAACGAAAACGCAATGCTACCAATATTATTGGCTATATCGATAATCATGCAGCAAACACGGTTATACTTGGTGCACACTACGATCACCTAGGTTATGGCGAAGACAAAAATGCTTTAGATACTGGTCATGTAATTCATAATGGCGCAGATGATAATGCAAGTGGAACTGCTGCATTAATTGAATTGACACGTAAATTAAAAAAGTCTTCACCCAAAAATAATAACTATTTAATTCTCCATTTTTCTGCCGAAGAATTGGGCACATTGGGTAGCAAGTATTGGATTGAAAATCCTACAACAAATATTACAGCTAACTATATGGTTAATATGGATATGGTGGGTAGATACGATACTTCACACAAATTGACTATTGGCGGATATGGTACATCGCCAGTTTGGGGCAGTTACTTTTCTAGTGCTAAACCAGCTTCTTTAGTAATTAAGTTTGATAGTTCAGGAACTGGGCCAAGTGACCATGCTATTTTTTATAGAAAAGATATTCCGGTATTGTTTTATTTTACCGGTAGCCACCAAGACTATCATAAAGCAACAGATGATTGGGATAAAATTAATTACCAAGGAGAGAAAGATATTGTTAATAGCATCTACCAATTAATTGAAGCGGTTGATAATAAAGGCAAGTTAGTATTTACCAAAACTAGAGATCAAGAACAAGGCCGTAGCACAAAGTTTAAAGTGAGTTTGGGTGTGATTCCCGATTATGGTTATAGTGGAACAGGCATGCGCATTGATGGTGTTAGTCCTGGAAAATTAGCTGAAAAAATTGGCTTGCAAACTGGTGATATTTTATTGCAATTGGGTGAATTTAAATTTGTAGATGTTATGAGTTATATGCAGGCTTTGGGTAAATTTAACAAAGAAGATAAAACCCAATTAACAATTAAAAGAGGGTCAGAAGAGAAAACAATAAACATTCAATTTTAAGAAAAAAAACATGTCTAAACTCCGTTTAAATGTAGACGAACTGAATGAAGACTTCTTTGAAGACACGCGCCTATTGGGCATTACAGCACCATTAAAGAGTTATCAATTTTGTTGGCATTTAAATAATTTATTGGGATACGAATTTCGATTGAATCCAGAAATTGAAGTGCATTTACGAAAAAAAGAACGCAGTTATTTTTTTTCTGTATACCAGTCTCCTGAACCAAATAGTTTTTTACAACACTATGTTTACCACAACCAATTTGATGGAGAATACCTCTTGCCCGAATTTAGGCATATGGATTTTTTGTGGTTAATGAAAGGCGATTTGGTAGACGATGATAAATGCAATTGGATCCGCCAAGCTATCAATAATATATCGGGTGTTCAACTAGTAGTTGAACTTACCAACGAGCAAATTAAGAACAAAGGGAATATGGTTTTTTAATTGCTAGCTTACTTGAATCACTTTTTCTTGCGCAGCTACCATTTTGCCTATGGGGTTTGCATAAGCACTTAGTCCAAACTCTTCAAATACAGCAATTACTTCTGCCACCGCATCTGCAGAAACAGCTATTAATAATCCGCCATTGGTTTGAGGATCGGGCAATAAATGTGTTGCTTCAATTTCATCAATTCCTTCGGCTAATGAAACTTTTTCTTTATAACTATTCCAGTTTCTATGGGTAGCATCTGGTCCTATTTTTTGTTGTTGGTAAACTTTTGCAGATTCCAACATAGGAATTGCTGCATAATTTAATTCGGCACTTAATCCACTGCCCTCGGCCATCTCCACTAAATGACCAATCAATCCAAACCCTGTAACATCGGTCATTGCATGAACACCCGGAATTTTTCCTAGTGCTTCGCCTGCTTTATTTAGGGTAGTTAATTGTGCAATTAATTGGCTTAAATGTGGTGCTGAAATTTTTTCTCTTTTTTGAGCAGTAGCCAAAATACCTACGCCAATTGGTTTTGTAAGAAATAATACATCGTTCTCTTTGGCGGTATTGTTTCTTTTTAGGTTTACAATATCTACCAAACCACTTACGGCCAAACCAAAAATCGGTTCGGGGCTATCAATACTATGTCCGCCAGCTAATGGAATACCTGCTTCTAAACAAATAGCCCTTGCGCCTTCAAGAACTTGTTGGGCCAATTCTGCGGGAAGTTTATTTACGGGCCATCCTAAAATAGCAATGGCTAAAATGGGTTTGCCTCCCATGGCATACACGTCGCTAATAGCATTGGCAGAAGCAATTTTACCAAAAGTATTTGCATCATCTACAATGGGCATGAAAAAATCGGTGGTACTAATTAAAGCAGTTCCGTTTTGCAAGTCATAAGCTGCTGCATCGTCATTACTGGCATTGCCTACCAATAATTGCTTGTTTTCGGGCGCATGAAAACTACTTTGTAAAATAGTACTTAAAACCGATGGGGCTATTTTACAACCACATCCACCACCATGCGAAAACTGCGTTAATCGAATTGCTTCCATTGTTAAAATTTATTCAGCGCAAAATACGTTCAAACTAATCGATAAATACTTAAAATCATATCAGCCACACAATTTCTCCAAACCTAAAACTGTCTTGTAATCCGCCCGATAAAAGCAATTCGCCTTGTGCGTTCACTCCTTCCACCCTTGCTTGAAATTGAATATTGTCTTTTTTAAATCGCAGCAATTCATTTTTTTTAAACAAATGCTTGTTATAATCGATCAATTGAGCGGCATGCGCACCCGCTTTTAGCGCTTGGTACCTGTTTTCCATACAAACACATAATTCCTTAGCCATTGCCACAGGATTGAAATCTTGTCCGGTAATTTGTTTTAGAGAAACTGGGTTTTTAATGCTTGGATCAAATATGGTTTGATTGATATTGATACCAATTCCAATAATTGCATACTGCCAATTCTTACCCTGAACATGGTTTTCAATTAAAATCCCTGCTGCCTTTCTGTCACGCCAGTATAAATCATTTGGCCATTTAATGGAGGTTTCTTCACCTGCATACGCGCTAAATAAGTCTAAACAAGCTAGTGCAGTCATTGCGCTCAGTGAAAATTGTTGGCTAAGGGGTAGAAAACTAGGGTCAATTACAATAGAAACTAGCAAATTCATACCCGGTTCGGCGGTCCATTCCTTATCTCTTTGCCCCTTTCCTGCAAATTGGTGGTGGGCAAAGAAAACAGTTCCGTGAGCAGCCAAATTAGCTTGAACCTTGTCAATGGCATAGATGTTGGTACTATCCACGTCAGGTAATTCGAAAAATGGAGCTCCAATAGGAGTTTTAGCATTTGTTGGTAACAAAGAATTACTATTTTTACAAAGTTAGTACCGATGGCCATCCGCCAAGTTAAGAATTGCAAGTATTTGTAGTTTGATTTGGAAAGGCAGAGGTTCTAAACAATCACTTTTAAACGACTTAATTTATTGGCAACGCTTTCTCTATCAAATAGCCGCTCAAAGACTACTAGTTCTAGGTTGAACCGTAATTCTAAAATTTTCAAAACAATTATCAAAGCCATTCAAGAAAAGAAAGGGGAAAATATTGTCAGCCTCGATTTGCGTAAAATCATGGAAGCATCAGCAGACTTTTTTATTGTTTGCCAAGCAAGTTCTACAACGCAAGTAAAAGCCATTAGTGATAATGTTGAATTTAGGGTGCAAGAAGTTTGCGCCGAAATTCCTTATAAACACGAAGGTAGAATTACAGGTCAATGGGCATTGATTGATTATGTGAATGTAGTAGTGCACATTATGCAACCAGATGCCAGAAAGTTTTATCAATTAGAAGAAAATTGGAGCGATGCCGATTCGCAAATGCACGACGAAATAGCAAGCAAGTAAGTATTCAGTAATTTTATTAGACAGAATTATTATTTATATATAGCGGGAAATAGATATGTCACAAGAAAATAAAACACCAAAATTCAACGTACAGAACGATAAAGGCGATGCGCCACGCAAAGGCCCAAAATTCAATATTTACTGGCTGTATGCGGTTATTGCCATTGTATTGTTGTCTGCTCAATTCTGGAAATTGGCGCCAGATTTATTCAAATCTACCGAGCAAGAATTCAAGCAAAAAATGCTAATTGTTGGAGACGTTGAAAAGTTAGACTTAATCACCAATAAAAATGTTGTTCGCGTTTATATAAAGCCCGATAGTGTAACAAAAGAATTTTATGTTCAAAAATTTTCAAAAGCTTTAACCAAAGAAAAAGCAAAGGGTGTTCCTCTTTTTGAATTTAAAGTAACTGATTGGAAAAGCTTTAATGATGGATTAAAGGAATTTTATAAAGCCAATAATATGGCAGAAGTTCCTGAAAATATTTATGAAGAAGGAGAGTGGTTCGGACCCATTGCTAATACAATTTTAACACTGTTAATTATTGTTGCGGCTTGGATGTTAATGATGCGTAAGATGGGCGGTGGCGGTGCCGGCGGTGGCGGTGGTCCAGGAGGAATTTTTAATATTGGAAAATCAAAAGCAACTTTGTTTGATAAAGGTGCTAAAGTAAATATCACATTCTCTGATGTAGCAGGGCTCGATGAAGCGAAAGTAGAGGTCATGGAAATTGTAGACTTCTTAAAAAATCCTAAAAAGTATACTTCCTTGGGGGGTAAAATTCCTAAAGGTGCTTTATTGATAGGACCTCCAGGTACCGGTAAAACATTATTAGCCAAAGCTATGGCTGGAGAAGCGCAAGTGCCTTTCTTTAGTTTGAGTGGTAGTGATTTTGTTGAAATGTTTGTAGGAGTTGGGGCCAGTCGTGTGCGTGATTTATTTAAACAAGCACGTGAAAAAGCGCCTTGTATTATTTTTATAGATGAGATAGATGCCATTGGTCGTGCGCGTGGAAGAAACGCCATGATGAGCAATGACGAAAGAGAAAATACACTCAACCAGTTGTTAGTAGAAATGGATGGTTTTGGCGGAGACACCGGCATTATTATTTTAGCAGCTACTAATAGACCAGATGTATTGGATACAGCATTGTTACGTCCAGGTCGTTTTGATCGTCAAATTTCTATTGACCGTCCAGACGTTGTAGGAAGAGAAGCGATTTTTAAAGTGCATTTAGGGGTAATTAAAATTTCTGAAACACTTGATATCCATAAACTAGCAGAACAAACACCAGGTTTTGCTGGCGCAGATATTGCCAATGTTTGTAACGAAGCAGCATTGATTGCAGCCAGAAAAGATAAGCTGGCAGTTGATATGAGCGATTTCCAAGATGCAATTGATCGTGTGATTGGTGGATTAGAAAAGAAAAACAAAATCATTTCTCCAGAAGAAAAAGAAGTGATTGCTTATCACGAAGCAGGACATGCTATTTGTGGTTGGTTTTTAGAGCACGCATATCCTTTATTAAAAGTAACCATTGTTCCAAGAGGAACAGCTGCATTGGGTTACGCGCAGTACACACCTAAAGAACAATACCTTTATACTACCGAGCAATTGATAGACCAATTGTGTATGACACTTGGTGGACGTGCTGCTGAAGAAATTTTCTTTAATAAAATTTCAACAGGTGCGGCCAACGATTTACAACAAATTACCAAAATGGCTTACTCAATGGTAACCACTTATGGTATGAATGATAAAATTGG
>JBAXPJ010000064.1:0-14605 GCA_037132335.1 Sediminibacterium sp.
CATATAATTAGAATATTACATAAACTAGCCTTGTATTATAGCCTTTTAAGTCATTCTTTGAGGGATCTTATTATTTTAAGAAAACTTTTTAAGCATAACTACTAATTTCTGTGCTAAAAGGATATTTTTGTTTCATATAAAAATCAATTATGGGATTATTGCTATTTTTTGTTGGAGTAATAGGTTGGCATATTGGTATGTATGGCATGTTTCAAAAAGCAGGCATTGCTCCATGGAAGGCCCTTATACCATTTTATAATACTTGGCTGATTGTTGAAAAAACAGAAATCCCAAAATACTGGTTCTGGTTACAACTAATTCCTATAGCAGGTCAATTCATTACAATATGGGTTACCATTATTTTTGTAATGCAATTCAAGCGTGTAAACTTATTGCATCATACAGCAACTGTTTTCTTACCATTTATTTATTTTCCATACCTAGGATTTTCAAAAAACGAGCAGTTTTATGGCCCGTCTGTAATGGGTAAATACACAAAACCTGCTTCAAGGGAATGGATTGATGCGGGTGTTTTTGCCATTGTTGCAGCAACAATTATTAGAACTTTTGTATTTGAAGCCTATGTTATTCCATCGGAGAGTATGGAAAAAACATTGTTGGTGAATGATTTTCTATTTGTAAATAAAATGACATACGGTGCTAGAATTCCACAAACGCCATTGTCATTTCCTTTCGTACACAACACCATGCCTTCGTCGGTAACTACTCCGTCGTACCTTAAATGGATTCAAATACCTTACAAAAGATTACCTGCTATTACACCAGTGAAAAGGAACGATGTTGTAGTATTTAATTTTCCAGCAGGTGATACCATTATTAATCTTCCAGAATTTGGAAGTAAGATGCCATATTACGATGTGCTAAGAACGCAATTTAAAGGCGATAGAGAAGCTTTAATGGCACAGTATCCTATTCTAGTTCATCCAATGGACAAAACGGATAACTATATTAAAAGATGCGTTGCAGAAGGTGGAGATAAACTACAAGTTAAAGACGCACAATTATATATCAATGGACAATTGGCTTATTTGCCCAAGGCTTCTCAAACAGAATATATTGTTGAAACTAATGGAACGAATTTTACAGATGCTTTTTTGTTAACTGAATTAGGAATTGATGTACAGGATACGAAGGGTCAACTCGAGCCATTATCTAACAAGCCAGGTTTTTATAAAATCAATATGACGCCTGTTGAAATGGAATTAGTTAAAAAGCAACCGAATGTTAAATCGGTAAATCTTTTTGTAGATACATATGTTGGAGGTTATTTTCCATTTGACGATGCGAATTTTCCTTTTACACTCGATAATTTTGGTCCTATAAACATTCCTAAAAAAGGAGAGTCATTGCAATTAACTCCTCAAAATATTGCGTTGTATAGAAGATTAATTACGGTTTATGAACACAATACTTTAGAAGAATTAAATGGAAAGTTCATTATTAATGGAAAAGAAACAACTACTTATACAACCATTTATAATTACTATTGGATGATGGGGGATAACCGTCATCGTAGCCAAGACAGTCGTTTTTGGGGATTTGTACCAGAAACAAATGTGGTAGGAAAAGCTTCATTAATTTGGTTCAGTTTCGACAATGGTCCTCGTTGGAAGCGATTGTTTAATAGCATCAAATAATGTATCTTCAATAGATATGCAGGAACAACAACTACCATTAATTTTTACATCTTACAATGATTCTTCTGAATTATTGGAGTTGGATGCAGCACTTTTAAATGAAGCAAAGTTGGCAACAGCACTTGCATATGCTCCTTATTCAAAATTTAAGGTAGGTGCTGCGGCAAGATTAAGCAATGGGGTAATATTAAAAGGCAGTAACCAAGAAAATGCTAGCTTTCCCGCAGGTATTTGTGCAGAAAGGGTATTGTTGTCTATATGTGCTTCATTGTATCCTAAAATGGCTGTTGTTGCTATGGCAATAAGTTATCAAAATGAAATAGGAAAAAGTGATCGCCCTATTTCTCCCTGTGGTGTTTGCAGACAAAGTTTATCTGAATACCAAGAAATTTGTCAGCATCCTATCAAACTTATTTTGGGTGGGAAAGAAGGTAAAATATTTATTATTGAAAAAGCAAGTTCATTGCTTCCGCTTGCATTTACTAGTGCAGATATGTTTAGCTAATGTTTATCTAATTAATACAACAGTTCCTTTTAAAGCAAACACTTTTCCTGAGTCTTTATGAGTATAGTCTAAGGTCCAAACATAAGTGCCACTTGGTTGTAATTGACCATTAATTCGTCCATCCCATTTTTTATTCCAATTAGTTGTTTCAAAAATCACTTGTCCATAACGGTTAAAAATTTTAAAATTTAAATTGATTGCTTTTACTGCATTAAGCGGGTATAAGTAATCATTCAAGCCATCGCCGTTAGGAGTAAATGCAGAAGGTATATCAATATAACAGCTTGGTAATACCGTAAGCGTTTTTAACAAACTGTCGGCGCAATTAAACTGATTTTGAACGGTCAAACTAAAATCGAATTGATTTTTTCTAGTTAATACTTGATAGGTTTTTCCAGGAGGATTTTGTAAATAACTGATTTGTCCATCGCCATAATTCCATTTCCATTTGATGGCATTTGTGGTACTTTGGTCAATTGTAATTAAAGTATCTGTAGCGCAAATGGTATCTAAAATAGTAAAACCTGCTTTTACGGTTTGGTCTGGTAAATTAATGTCTGTACTACTACTGTCTATACAAAAACCATTTGAAATAATTAATGTGGTGTGTTGTAGGCCAAATGATTTGGTAATTAAACTTGGGTTTTGGCTAGCACTTGATAATACATTTCCTACTTGCCATTTCCATTGGATGGTTCCAGTATTGGCGTTATGGCTTAATAAAACGGTATCTAATTTACAACCAGGTTTAACTGAATAATTAAAATTAGCAAGTGCTATATTTTTTATGGTAAAGCCTAATACAGAACCAACAGGGGTTACCATATCGCACTCGTCTAATAAACTATTTCCATCAGTGCCATTTTTTAATTGGATCTGGTAACTGCCATTTATTTTAATTGGTTTAGAAAGTATTACTTGAATTGTTTTTGAAATGCCATTCGAACAAATTCCCTTTGCACCAATTACAGTTACAGCACTTGGTCCTGTTACAAAAAAATCAGATCCATCACTTGCAATAGTGGAACAATTCATTGGTTTATTGAACACAAGTTCCAGTGTGTCTTTAGCGCATATAATTGGTTTAATGCTATCCATTGGAGTTGGCACCGATGGCGTAAAAATCAAGGATCTTTGCAATCCTACAGCTAATAGATTCCCACAATTATCAATTAACGTATTTCCATCAGAGCCTAATGCTGATGTTACAGTATAAGTACCGGGCGATAATATTGCATTTAGTGTCAATATTGCAGAATCAGTATCAAACGAAACACTACAACCTTTACCTACGGCAGATTTAATAGAATTAGGAATAGTTCCTGTCACTTTAAAATCAGATCCATCGGCAGCTAAACTATTGCAATTCATTCGTTTGTTAAGGCTAACTACAATTTGAGTTCCATCGCAAACGGCATATGCATTGTTTAAAACAGGAATAATTGGGTTGACAATACTAGCAGTGCCACCTTGAAAAGAAAGCGCATACCCACTTTGCGTATCATCGAAATGACTTACTAATAATAAATATTCATGTCCTGCAATGATATCAGGCATTACGCTAAATGCAGGAACCATTGCACTAGGTACAGAAGAACATTCAAAAGCGTTCTTACCGGTTGTACCTGCACCAGTTAATCCATAGGTTCCACTCCAATTAGCTGATACAATTAATGATTTATTGGTAAAAACATCCATTGGATTAGCACCTGTTATATCGAAAAGTTCCCAGTCATAGTCGTCCGATAAATTAGCTGGTGTAACAATAAACCCTAGTTTTCCTGATACATAGCAAGTAAATTTGTACCAGTATGGGTTTTTATCGGAATAAACCGTACCATCAGTACATGGAGTAGGAATGGCCCTGTTACCACAAAGTGCTACTGAATTTTGAACAAATTTTGTTGTACCGCATACTGGGAATGCGGTTGTTGGATTTTGCCCTAAAGCAGTACAAGTTTGCGTAGAAGCAATAACAGGGCTGACTATTATCAATAACAGGGAGATATATTTAAAAACATGCTTTTTCACAGCCTAAAAGTATTTGATAATCTGTGTTTTTAGCTGTTTTTGTAAATAATTAAGAGGATTTTTTAATTTAAAAGATTTTATGATATTTTATAAATGATATATTATAAGTGTATAATATTGAAAAACAGTAATTTAAATCAATTGCTTCTATAATAGTATTTTTGGCATGGTGTTTGGCAATTGCCTGCATCTGAATCAGTCAGTTTTTTAAACAATTTTATACGAAAAGATTAACTTAACAAGCCTTAATCTCACTGAAATTACTGGTTTAGCTTAAATTATTTAGAATGAAAAAAGCACTTTGGATATTGATTTTACTGGTTTCAGCTAGTAAATTATCTGCACAAGTGGATAGTGCTACCAAATTTTTTTTAAAAGATTCTGTAATTCATATAGAAGATACATTACAATCAGAAAAGAAAGTTGTAGATTCAACTACTGAATTTGTTCTAAAATCCGGATTAAAGTCGGTTTTGGGTATTGCTAGTTTTTATAGCAAAAACTTAGACGGAACCGAAACTGCTACCGGCGAAAGGTTTAAAAATAGTAACTTAACAGCTGCTAGTAACAGTTTTAAATTGAATACTTGGGTTAAAGTAACCAATATTCATAACGGAAATTGGGTAATTGTAAGAATAAATGATCGAATGCATCCTCGGATGGCAAAGCGTGGAAGGGTCATAGATTTGAGCAGATTAGCGGCTTTTAAGCTTGATTTCATTAAAAAAGGACTGACTAAAGTGCGGGTTGAAGTTGTTGAAAAACGAAATGTTGATTAATGGTTGAGAATTATACAACTTTTATTATTTTATAAAGTCAATTCTAGCCTGTATTTTTGCTACATAATTAAAACTGTATATGAAGAAAATTTTAATCTTTATTGTTGTATTGGGTCTAGCATCTACAACTTTTGCTCAGACATCCGATAATAAAAAAATGCCATCATTAGGTATTAACTTCTTTTTACAAGATTTTAAAACACCTGCGTCTATTGCATCTAATGGATTTTCTTCCGTTATGCAGAAAAACAAATGGGGTAATATTAGTGATATGAGCTCTGGCTTAAGTTTGCAATATTTGAATGGTTTAACAGACCATATTGATTTTGCATCTAGCCTTAGTGCTAGTTTCTTAAACTATCCAATTAGACCTAGTTCTGGTATTTCAGAAACAGGTGGAAGCAGATTTTTATTAGAAGCAGACGCAGGTATCAATATTAAATTGTTAACGGATAAATATTTTATTGATCCTTATATTAACATGGGTGTTGGTGCTTCTATGTATGCTGGAACTTATTTTGCTGCTTATGCTCCAGTTGGTGGAGGTTTACAATTTAATCTTGGAGAAGGTTCTTTTATAAATCTACAATTCAACTATCGTACCCAAGTTTCTAGTTTGTCAACTAAGCATTTTAATTATGGGTTAGGTTTTGTTGCTCCTTTAAAAGACAAAAAACCTCCTGTAGTTGTTCCACCACCACCACCGCCTCCAGCGCCAGTTGATACTGATGGAGATGGTATATTTGATCCAAACGACAAATGTCCTACTGTTCCAGGTGTAGCTAAATATGCTGGTTGTCCAGTTCCTGATACTGATGGAGATGGAATTAATGATGACAATGATAAATGCCCTACTGTAAAAGGTGTAGCTAAATATGCTGGTTGTCCAGTTCCTGATACTGATAAAGATGGTATTAACGATGACGAAGACAAATGTCCTACTGTAGCTGGTTTAGCTCGCTACCAAGGATGTCCTATTCCTGATACTGATAAAGATGGTTTAAACGACGAAGTTGATAAGTGTCCTACAGTATTCGGACCAAAAGAAAACAATGGTTGTCCAATTTTGAACTTTGATCCAAAAGACATTAAGTTCATGGTAGGTAGTGATAAATTAACTAAACCATCTAAAGTTGAGCTAGATAAAGGTGTTGCAAATTTAAATCAATATCCTACTTTGAAATTAACAATTGAAGGACATGCTTCTACTTCAGGTAGTGATAAAATCAATAATCCTTTATCAGCAAAACGTGCTGAGTCTGTTAAAACTTACCTTGTATCAAAAGGTATTGCTGAAAGCAGATTAGCAACAACTTCTTTTGGTAGTACTAAACCTATTGCAGATAACAAAACTGCTAAAGGTAGATCAGCTAACCAAAGGGTTGAATTTAAAGTTCAAGAGTAATCATTAGATTATCATATTAATAAAAAATCCTGCAATTTAAATTGCAGGATTTTTTTTGCTCATATTAAAAAGAGTTTAATAAATATTTACTTCTGGTTCTAATTGAATAGCAAATTTTTTCTCAACCGATTCAATGATTGATTGAGATAGGGCAAGGATTTCAATACCTGTTGCATGTCCATAATTAACCAATACCAAGGACTGATTCGAATAACAACCAGCATCTTTGTTTCTAAATCCTTTCCATCCTGCTTGTTCTATTAACCAGCCAGCTGCAATTTTTTTAGTACCATTTGTAGATGAAAAAGAGGGTATGTCTGGAAATGCTTGAGTAATTTGTTTGAATTTGTTAATTGAAATAATTGGGTTTTTGAAAAAACTACCAGCATTGCCAATTAAGGATGGGTTGGGTAATTTAGCGGTTCGGATTTTTATAACGGCGTCTGAGATAGATTTGATTGTGTAATTTTCAATTCCCATTTTTGTTAGTTCTTGCTCAATTGCGCCATAGCTTGTTTTATAGATGGGAACCTTTTGTAATTTGAAACAAACACGTAGAATTACCAGTTGGTTTTTATAGGTTGTTTTAAAAATACTATTGCGGTAATCGAAACAGCAATCTGTATTATTAAAATGTAAGATTTTTTTTTCGTGGATATGGTAGGCTTCTAATGATTCAAAAACATCTTTTAATTCAACGCCATATGCACCAATGTTTTGAATGGGGGCAGCACCTACAGACCCAGGTATGAAACTTAAATTTTCAATGCCAGCATACCCATGATTTATGCAATATAAAACAAACGTGTGCCAGTTTTCGCCAGCACCCGCTTCAACGTAAAAATAATTAGCGTCTTCTTTTAATAAACGAATTCCTGTTATTTGATTGTTCAATACCCATCCGTCAAAAGCTTTGGTGAATAAAACATTACTGCCTCCTCCAAGAATCAGGTGTGGGATAGTATAAGATTGTGGTATGCCTTCAATTAATGTGGCAAATTCATCGAAAGAATTGAACTGGGCGAAGTACCTAGCCTTTACATCCATTCCAAAAGTATTGAATGGCTTTAGTGAAATATTTTCTTGTACTTGCATTAGGCGCTACTAGTTAAAATGGATCAACATTTGCAACAATGGTTACCGAACGATATCTTTTATTCGTTTGAATAATTACTTTTTGTTGTTCAATTGACAATTTGCATTGTGTTATTTGTTTGGCATCTTTTGGGAGCTTGATTAAAATTTCCCATAAGTATTGGTTGCGAACCCTATCTACAACTGGTTGTGCAGGGCCATTAATGCATTTGCCAAATTGTTGTTGCATTGCTTTAACCATAATGATTGCGGCTTCTTCTGCAATATGTTTTTCCTTATGTTTAAATATAATTTGAATTAATCTTGTATAAGGAGGGTAGTTAAATTGTTTTCTATTTTGAATTTCAAAATCATACAAGGCATTGTAATCATGCGCCTTTAAAAATTGTAAAACTGGATGGTATAAATTACTCACCTGAATCAATACATTTCCATCTGCATTTTTTCTGCCAGCTCTACCGCTAACCTGTTCCATTAATTGAAACGCTCTTTCGTTTACTCGAAAATCGGTAAAATTTAAAATGCCATCTGCATCAATAATTCCAACAAGGTTTACATGTTCAAAATCTAATCCTTTAACCACCATTTGAGTGCCTACAAGGATATCTATTTTTTGTTGTTCAAATAATTTAATCAATGCATCGTGGTCATTCTTGCCGCGGATACTATCATAGTCCATTCTGGCAACTTTAGCATCAGGAAAAATTTCCAGTATTTGTTCTTCAATTTTTTCAGTACCAAAGTTTTTTTGTGTAAACTGATGGCTACCACAAGCGGTACAGGTTTGTACAACAGGGTAACTACTGCCGCAATAATGACAAGATAATTTATGTTTTGATTTATGATAGGTAAGTGATACGTTACAGTGTTCGCAATGCGGTATCCATCCACATGGCTCACATCGTAAATAGGGCGAATATCCACGTCTGTTTTGAAATAAGATGACTTGTTTTTTTTGTTCTAATGTTGCTTCAATGGCAGTAATTAATGCAGGAGTAAAAATTGTTTTACCCTGCTTTGTTTCAAATACTTTTTTAATATCTACTAATTCCATTGAGGGAAGCTGGGCATCTCCAAAACGTTCATTTAGTTTTACAAGTCCATATTTTCCTTGAATACAATTAAAATAAGTTTCAACACTAGGTGTAGCGCTACCTAATAATATTTTTGCTTTAAACAAACTTGCATAATAAACAGCTGTATCACGGGCATGGTATCTCGGAGCAGGATCTTGTTGTTTATAAGAACTATCGTGCTCTTCGTCTGCTATAATTAGTTTAAGGTTATTAAAAGGTAGTAACAGCGCAGAACGTGCTCCTAGAACAGCTTTTAGCTCGCCAGTTTTAATTTTATTCCAAATCTCAACGCGTTCATTAGCATTAAACTTAGAATGATAGATACCAATATTTCCGCCAAAATGCAATTGTAGTCTTCGAATAATTTGAGAGGTTAGTGCAATTTCTGGTAGTAAATACAATACTTGATTTCCTTCTTTTATTGCTTGTTCAATTAAATGAATATAAAGTTGGGTTTTACCACTAGCCGTTACCCCATGTAGTAGACACACATCTTTTTTAGTAAAACAATCACTTATTTCATTTAACGCTTTTTGTTGTGCATCAGATAAATTAAAATTAAGGGTATTGCTTTTTGCTAATTGGGTAATACGATCAATGGCTCTTTTTTCTAATAATAAAATTCCTTTATCTACCAATGCTTTTAGTTGAGCAGGAGAGGCGTTTGATTTTTTTAAAAGTTCAGGTTGGGTTACTTCGCCTTCTGTTTTTAATAAATGTAAATAGGCTAAAAGTAATTCCATTTGTTTGGGTGCCTTAGTAAAATTGTTTAATAGTTCTGCTAATTTTTCTTCAGCAAAATAATTGGAATGCAATAAAACATAGGTTTGTTTTTTTACTTGGTATTTCTGCTTAAGTTCTTCCCAAACATGACAAATATTTTTATCAATTAATTTTTTTATGATGGGATAAACATGAGAGCTGTCGAGTAATTGTTGTACCTCAGATAACCGCAATTCTTTTTTTAATTCAAGTGCTTCTGCAACAATATATTCTTCGTCATTTAAGTCAAATAACCCCTCTTCTCGCTCTTCATTCCAAATTAGGATGCTCTCGCTCGATAATTTTAAATTAGCGGGCACAGCAGCCTGCATAACATCACCTTCTGTGCATAGATAATATTTAGCCATCCATTCCCATAACTTTAATTGTTCGGGATGCACCAAAGGTTCTGAGTCTAATAAGTTTAAAAGAGGCTTGGGATTAAAACCCTCTGGAGGCGTATTAAAAATCCGTTTAACAATCCCTGCATATTTTTTGTGTTTCCCCAAAACTACTTCTACACGAATACCTATTTGTATGGTATCATGAAATTCAAACGGTACAGACCAAGTATAATTTTTGGGCAAAGCCAATGGAATAATAACCTCTGCAAAAACAGTTGGTTGATTTGCATTGAAAGAGAAGCTATTTATTTGATTTTGACTGGCCATGATTCTAATATGGCTAAGATAAGTTGCTTTCGGTTTATAAAGATGGATATTCGCGATATCTGCGTAATCCAGCATCCATTAAATTAAAAACGGTTTGTTTTAATGCTGGAATATCTTGTTGTGTTAATCCGGCTACTTCAATTTCTTCTAAATAAACCACCCTGCTGATTCCTGGAGTTAACGAAAATATAGAGTTATAATGTAAACGTTCGAGGGTATCAACCAATATTAATGGCTTGATAGGGGTTTGTGTTTCAATGGCAATTCTAAATGCACCGTCGTAAAATGATTTTAATGGGGCAGGAGTTTCGTTAAAAGTTCCTTCTGGGAATATAAATATGGAAATATTATTGCTAATAGCTGATTTTAAGGCTCGAACGCTCTTTGCACGGGTACTTGCATCTCGTCGATCTACTAATATTACTGCAGCCTTATAAATCCATCCAAAAACTGGTATTTTAACTGTTTCGTATTTACCCAAGATTCGCATAGGGTTACGTATAATGAGTAATATAGGCGGGATATCTATATATGAAATATGATTGGCTATGTATATATATTGTTTAGCGTTGTCATGTGGGTGTTCATAAATCTCTTTGTGATGTATGCCTATAAAAAAATACCATATACCAGCCCAAAGTTTACATATTTGATAGATGATATTGCCGCCAGTTACTTTGCCAAATACGAGTGAAAGCATCACAAATGGAAAGAAGAAAAATGTGAGTACTATAAAAATTGCAAATGCATATATATTATAGATGATTCTTATTAGATCTTTAAGCCATTTCATTTTTCTAACTTAGGTAGAATTTGGGATAAATGCGTTTTTTTTAATTTAGGCAAAAAAAAGCAACCTCATGGGTTGCTATTCAAATATGGCTAAGCGTATATTTTAGATAGAAGTTTTTGCTTCGTTTTTCCATAATAATAAAACGATGGAAATAACACAAGCTGTAACTCCTACAATCATTATTGGACTTTCGTTTAAAGTATTATTAGCAATTTGCGTAGTAAGTAAAAACATTTTGTTGATTTTTATTTGTTATTAATATTTCACAAATTGAAGGCAAATATTTCATATTTACAAACACCTACTAAGTTATGAAAGCTCAAAAACAAATTATAAAAATAAATAATGTATATTCATTTTACTAGATCGAAATAAATTTTGATTAATTATTTAAAAAAGTATTTATTTTTTTTTAAATAGACTTTATATTTTTCTATTTTGGCGTTTAAAAGTTAATTTATAGTGCAGAAAATATTTGTAAAAAAAGTGTAATTTTTTTTTTAAAATATTTAAAAAAGGTTTTTTTTCAACTATTTTTTATCAAATCACCTATAATTATAGTACTCAAGTACATTATTTTACATAAAATAATACATCAAAATATAGGTTTAGATATGTTATAAAGGAGCGCTCAAAATCTAATAATAAACCAAATTGTGTGTTATAGGCTTTATTATACCGGTTGATATTTAATAAAAACAGGCAGTATCAAATGAATGATACTGCCTGTTGTATATTTTTAAATTGAAGAAGTAAATTATCCAAAAAACATACTATGAAATTGACAATTTCCAACCATAGCCTCTCTAATTTTAAAGTTGATAAACAACTGTTGTAGAACAACGCTGATTAACCATTTATTTGATATTAATAAGTGTGCTTTAAATAACTTTAATTAAGCACTATTTTTGGTTAATAAATGAATGTTTAGAATTTGTAAACAGCTGCCAAAATAAATCCTGTTGTGCCAGTTGTTACAGCGCCATTTCCTTTAAAGAAAATAGGATTACTTCCATTGTCTAAACGTAGTTCTGGCATGATAGTAAGGTTGTCAATTTTAATATTTGCAGTTAGTGTGGTTGCAAATACTGATGAACCAAATGCACCAGCAGAAACTGATTTTTTATCATCGAAATATTCGCCACGAAGCGTTAAACCGAAGCAGCTAGTTGGGTCGTAATTTAAATACAATGCATTGCTAGACCAATTTTTGCTAACGCCATTTGTTTTTATTGTAGCGATTGTTCCGTCGTAATTAATACTAAACTGAGAACTCAAAACACCATTTAATACAAGGTCTATTTGGTTGAATCCTGCTTTTGTACCTGTAACACCACCTTGATAATTTAAATACAATTTAAATTTGTCTGATTTAGATGCAGTGCTAAATTGTGCAAGTGCTACTTTATTACCAGATGTGGTAGTAGAATAGTCTGTTGGATTAGCAACACCTAACATTATAGCGCTTTTGCCTCCTAAAGAAATGTCGGTCTTTAAACCAGTATGAAAAAATGGACCATAAGAAAATCCATAAGACATACTGTAATTTCTATTGGCATAAGCATCTAATAATTCATATCCAATATGAGTGGCCCATTTACCCATGGTAAGTTTAAACTTATCGCTCAAAGCATAACTAAAAGTCAACTGTTTTACAGCGACTAAAGTACTGCCATCATTATACGAGAATTCGTCTGCACGTTTGCCAAAGCCTAAATCGGCTGTTGCTGAAACCTTTCCTGCTGAATGGTCTATTTTAACCGAAGCCATACCCAATTCAAAAGAATTTTTGGAATTGGTAAAACTCGTGAAATTGTTTGTTTTACCAGAAGGATCGGCAAAATTGTACCGATAATAGCCATCAACCGAACCAGTAAAAGTGGTTGTAGCCTTTTTTGTTGAATCTATTTGTGCATTTGCTGAAATAAAGCTCACAAATACGACGGTTACTGCTAAAATTTTCTTTAACATTGCTATTGGTTTTATGATTAATAAATGGGTACAGTCTCTAAACTTGGTCAGAAGTCTAGTATTTGGCTGTACCTTATTTTTTTAACTAAGCTAATTCTGGTCTTCTACCATATTTTTCGTTGTGTTGAGATGCATCTAATCCAAGAGTTTCATCTTCAATACTTACACGCAATGGCAATACAATATCAATGAATTTGAAAATCAATAAGGAAACAACAAAACTGTAGGTTACTACAATGGCTAGCGCTTTTAATTGAATAAAGAAAAAACTAGCATTGCCATAAAGTAAACCATCATTTCCGCCACCATTTACATTTTTGGTAGCGAAAATTCCGGTCATTATCATACCAACCATTCCTCCTAAACCATGACAAGGAAATACATCTAGTGTATCGTCAAGACTTGATTTTGCTTTATAATGTACAGCCAAGTTTGAAATAATGGCTGCAATAAATCCAATGAAAATACTTTGAGGTATTGCAACAAATCCAGCTGCTGGGGTAATGGCAACTAAGCCAACTACTGCTCCAATACAAAATCCTAATACAGATGGTTTTTTTCCACGTAAGACGTCAAAAAACATCCAAGATAAACCTGCCGCAGCAGCTGCAGTGTTGGTTGTTGCAAAAGCAGATACAGCTAATGCATTTGCAGCTCCAGCAGAACCTGCATTAAATCCAAACCAGCCAAACCAAAGTAAACCAGTGCCAATTAATACATATGGAATATTTGCTGGTGGAATTTCTTGTTGTTCAATATGAGATTGACGACGCTTTAAAACTAATGCCCCTGCTAATGCAGCGCATCCTGCTGAAATATGTACAACAGTTCCACCTGCAAAATCTAAAGCACCCATTTTAAATAAAAATCCGTCTGGGTGCCATGTCCAATGTGCAATTGGCGCATATACTAATAAACTAAATAATAATATAAACAAGGTATATGATGTAAAGCGAACACGTTCAGCAACAGCGCCAACCACTAATCCTGGGGTGATGATGGCAAACATTAATTGAAATAATGCAAACAAACTTAAAGGGATAGTTGGTGCTAAACTCCATGGAGCGCCAGAAGCAACACCTTTAAACATAAAATGTGTAGCAGGATTTCCAATAAATCCTCCAATGCTATCTCCAAAACACAAACTATATCCTACAACAACCCAAACAATACTAACTACACCGGTAGCTACTATACTTTTCATCATTGTAGATATGATGTTTTTACGATGAACCATTCCTCCGTAAAAAAAAGCTAGGGCAGGTGTCATTAAAAAAACAAGTGCAGTTGCAACAATCATCCAGCTAATATCTGCTGAACTATATTTTCCTCCATCGTTAAAGGAAGGAAGTGTTGGAACAAAAATTGCGGCTATTGCTACCATTAGCAACGCAAGAAATGGTGCGACTCTTTGAATGGAGTTTTGTTTCATTTTTTTAATTTTTAGGTTAGTATTATAATAAATAGTAATATTTATTATTTAAAGCTAAATTACAGATAAATGCATTAAAAATGTGTAAAAAGTAAACATATAATTTAATATAATGTGAATAATTAGGTTATAATGTCAAAATTGATATAAATAATAGCTATAAAAATTAGAATTTATTGTAAAAAAAAACCTGTTTGATGATTAATCAAACAGGTTTTTTTAAATATTAATATTTGTAATATTATGTTGTAGCAATATGGCTATGGTCTTTTGTTTCTAATAAAGAGCTACCATTTAAGTAGATATCTACTTTTCTAGCGCATTCACGTCCTTCGCTTATAGCCCAAACAACCAATGATTGTCCGCGACGCATATCGCCTGCAGTAAATATTTTTTGAATATTGGTTTGAAATTGTTTTTCATCGGC
>JBAXPJ010000065.1:0-14090 GCA_037132335.1 Sediminibacterium sp.
GAGCGCTTGCATGGCATGCAAGAGGTCGTCGGTTCGACCCCGATACTCTCCACAGCTTTAATATCAATGAAACCCTTACTAGTTAAGGGTTTTGTTGTTTTATGACAGTCTCCTACTTACTAAGCCATAAGCCCAATAAATACCCTATTATTTCTAATTTGGGTATCTAATGGGCATTAAAAATCCTCAAGAAACTGTATCTGTTAAAATTTTAAAGGACGAGGTAAATTAGAAATAGTAAAAATTATTGTTTTTAATTATTTTCTTATCATCTAATATTTTACTTACTTTAGGCAAGTAAATCACCCACTCTATTGCAATACTAACGCAATAACTCTATTTACAATTCTTGTAATCACTATTAGCACACACCTAATTATTCATTGAAATGGACTATAATCTATTTCTAAACCCACGCGTATGAAAAAAAATATTTTTCACTTCATCATTATTTGTATTGCTTTAGTTTCTTGCAATGAACAAAAAGAGACAGATGTAAACTTGGTAAAGTATAACAAAAATCTTGTTGTTGCAAAACAGTTTATTGATGTATTCTCATCAAAGGATAGCGCTAAAGAAGCATCTTTATTATCTGATGATTTTAAATGGAATGGATCAGAAATAGGACAAGATTCCCTTTCAAAAGAAGTATTATTGAAAGGTGATAGAGACATTATGAGAATGTTTAATGATATCAAATTAATGAACGCTGACTACTATCCTGGCGTAGACTCAACTTACAAAATAAATTCAGAAGTTAGAGTTTACGGTACTTGGGTAAGCAAATTTGTAAGTTCTGGAAAAACATCTAAAATGAAATACTATGCAGTATTTACTTTTAATGATGCAGGAAAAATTACAGTATTAGAAGAGCATTGCAATATTGCAGATTTAACTAAGGAATTATAATTTTCTAATCTCATACTTATTTAAAAAAACCACATACATGAAAAAAATATTACTAAGTTTAATAGTATCAGCATCATTAATTGCTTGTACAAACCAAGAAACAAAAATAGATGGTCAAACTGTTCCAACTAATGCAACTGGATATACCATAGATAGTTCAGCTAATACTGATTTAGTAAAAAGATCATCAAATGCTTTAGCTAATAATGACACTATAGAGTATAGAAATACTTATAGCAGTAATGTTGTATTTCATGATAATAATGATTCTCAGAATTTAACTCAAAATATGGTTGGGATTAAAGCAATGTTTGATAAAGGAATTGTTTGGAAGCTAAATAAATTTGAAGCTATATGGGAAACTGTTTATAAAAAGGCAAATGAAAAAGGAGTTTCAAATTATGTGAATTCTTATTCAAATTTTACTCTAACTAAAGGTGGCAAAAGTATAAATGTGATTTTTAGTGTTGTTGACGCAATAAAAGATGGTAAACAAGTTGAAGAGTGGTTGGTTTATGATAAATCAGGAATTGCTGAATTGATGAAATAGTGTTTAA
This sequence comes from Sediminibacterium sp., assembly GCA_037132335.1. Lineage (GTDB taxonomy): Bacteria > Bacteroidota > Bacteroidia > Chitinophagales > Chitinophagaceae > Sediminibacterium. The sequence continues at coordinate 1,467 of JBAXPJ010000065.1, forward strand.
GTTTTAAAAAATTCAACTGAGGCCTCTAGCTATAGGGACTCAGTTTTTTTATTCTGTATTTAAATTTTATCCCGTAATTTAAATTCCTAAAACCACTATTTCATCTAACATCTCACCAATGAAAAAAATACTCTTTATTCTTTGTTGCAGTTGGCTAATAAGTGGCTGCTTTCTTTTTAGAGGAAGTAATGCTAGTGGATGTCCTACTAATGGAAGGAATATTGGGGCTGAAAAAATTGCGGCTGGTGATACTAAGGCAATTAAAGCAAGTAAAAAAGCAAAGTATTTAGGCGGTCAAACTAGTTATTAAACGATCCTATTTCATTATTGCCATCACAATTTTATTGGCATGTTCTATTGAGTTTTCAATAAATAGGCTATGTGTATTCATACCACCACAAATTACTCCAGCTAGGTAGATGCCTTTTTTATTAGATTCATGTGTTTGATTGTCATAAAAGGGTTTCTTGATTGCATCATCCGATAAATCAATGCCTATTTTTTCTAGAAAGTTTAAATTTGGTTGATAGCCCGTTGCCGCAATCACCCAATCATTAGGGATGTCAATGATGCCTTGAGGCGTATTAATTATTACGCTAGTTTCTTTTATTTCTTTAATCGTAGAATTATAATATGCTTTTATAGATCCTTCCTCAATTCTATTAATAATGTCTGGTCTTGCCCAATATTTTACTCTAGTGCCAATTGCATCATTTTGTATGATCATAGTTACGTTGGCGCCCTTTCGCCAAGTTTCTAATGCAGCATCAACTGCAGAATTATTTGCGCCAACAACAATTATATTTTGAAAAGCATAAAAATGTGGGTCTTTATAGTAATGGGTAACTTTTGGTAAATTTTCGCCAGGGATATTTAATAAATAGGGGATATCGTGGAACCCTGTAGATATGATAATATTTTTAGAAAAGTATTTTCCTTTAGTTGTTTCTACTATGTAGCTGTTATTTTGTTGGTCAATAACAGTTATTACTTCTTCAAATAAATGAACGTTTAAATTGGCTACTTTAGCTACTCTTCTATAGTATTCTAAAGCTTCATTTCTTGTTGGTTTTGCATTCGTACATACAAAAGGGATATTTCCTATTTCTAGTTTTTCAGAAGTAGAAAAAAAAGTCATGTTTTGAGGGTAATTATATAATGAATTAACCAAACAGCCTTTTTCTATTACTAAATAATGAAGATTATTTTTATTGCATTCTAAAGCACAAGCTATTCCAATTGGTCCGGCACCAATTATAATTACATCATATAAATTTGCTTGATTCATCATTCAAATTTATACAAACAGAATTATAAAAAGGAAAGAAGCTTTATTTAGACTAGATTTTAAAATTCAGTAGCCATCCTGCAGTAACCCATCCTCCTGTCCAAATGATAGCTGTGATAACAATAATACGCCTATAAAAAACAGGTTCAATATTTAATATCCCTGCAACTACAGGAATATAGCTTCGCACAAACGGGGTTAATTTTGCTACGAAAATGTTCCTGCCATTATTTGCAGCCACACTAATTTTTAAAGATTCAATTTTTTTATTCGGAAGGTTTATCCATTTTGGTTTAATAGTAGCTAGCCATTCTGAACCATAAAAGAATAAAACGTATATAGTGTACGACCCAATAATATCTGCAATGGTAACAAGCAAAATAACAAGTGGATAAGATAATCCAGTTTGTTTAATCAACCAGCCAAAATATAAAAGTATCATTTCATTTGGCGGACCTGGCATTCCCATCTCTTGTATTAATACTACAAAAAAAATAGCAAGGTATCCGTACTCAGAAACAAATTTTAAAATGAATGCTGGCATTTTTATTTGTTATTTATATTGATGGTTATTGGTTTGATATTTGTAGGAATAGGTGTTACAGTAGATTCCTTAGTTAATGGAATTGGTGCTGCTACTGGATGGTCTCCTACATGAAAGTCTTCGTCTGCTAAAATGCCAATAGTAGATGCTATTTGTTTTAAATACAATTCGCCCTTAGTTTTTCTTTCCCCTTCAGCTGCAATTCCTGGGCCTATCATAGCCATCCAAGTTTCTCCCGATCCTTTTACCCAAAATCCATGTTGAGACCATTTAGAAGTTTTACTGCCTCTTCCATGATCGGTAGTAATTATAAATGTGGTATTCCCTTTGTAAAATGGATCTGTTTGAACATAATACCATAGTTCTGCAATAATTTGGTCTACCTGTTTTGCTTTTTGTAAGTATTGATCGTATTGTCCTTTGTGTGCAAACTCATCTGTTTCTCCAAGCCCCAAGAAAAGTACTTTGGGATGTTTTTGTTCGATATAATTTTTTGCACTTGCATAAGTTAATAAGTCGTAGCGGGTATGTGATTTTATTTCAACGCCATTTTGTACACTATTAATTAGCATATTGGTTGAATCGTTCTGTTCGTCAAGCATTTCATAACCGCTATTTACCGAAAAATTACTATGCTTCTCATCTAATATATAAGGCATTACATTCCACGAGCTAAATGCAGCAACTTTTCCGGCATAACCATTGCAGTTGTTTAAGAATTCAAGAATATTTGAATTCTTGTTTCTCACCGTAAGATTTGGGATGAATTTTCTATCAGCAAAACCTGTTAAAATTTCATTATAGCCTGGATAAGATATTTTAAAAAGGTTGGCTACATTAACGTCATTTCCATATTCACGATTGCCAACTAATGTTCCTTTTTTAGCAATTACATTCCAGAAAAATGGCATCAATTTCTTTTTTCTTTCCAGTAAATCTTCACTCCAAAATTGTTCAATCATTAGCGATGTATCCCTAACGTAATTGGTATCGCTTATAATTTTGTAATCTGCTCCTTTAAAGACTTCTTGCCATCTAAAGCCATCGGTAGTGATAATAAAAATATTCGGAGGGTTTGAATTGATTTGAGCATTAACTAATGTATTGAATAATACAAATAATACTACAGCATAATATTTCATTCACTAAGGTTTTCCAAAGTGACTACACGTTAATTATGCAATTATGAACGTAGGGTTAACTTAAAGTTATTAAATTATCTGAAATCATTAAATAGACTTAATTCTATCTATTCCATTAGCAATCATGTATTTAAATTTCGAAAATTAATTTAAATACTATTCAATGTTACCATAATATTAATCAATTGCTATTTTAATATTACCTATTAAGAGTGGTAAACATTTTATGCTAAAAAGCAGTTTTTTTTGCAAAAATAATTATTTACAATGTTCAATTATTCTAAACAAAAATTAGTCATTGGAATCATTTTTTTATTAATGAGTTTATTTGGCAATTCCTATGCTCAAATGAATATGCCAAGTGCTAATTATAAATTATTAAATGGCAAAAGATTTCTTCAGTCAAAAAATTATTACTTACTAACATTGTTTACTGAACTGCCAGAAGTAAAAAAATTACTAGAAAGCGATTTAGTTTTATCTCAAATCACAAAAAAATATGCCGATACTTTAGGTAGCTCTTTAATTAATTGTGGTAGAAACGGCACTTGCTTGTTGAATAATTTTATTTTTTCGGAAACTGATATAAAATCAATAGGGGATAGACTTTTAGAGCTTTACCAGCCAAATAATGCATTAGGTAAATTAGTTCAAAATCATTTAATTCCATCGGGATGTTATATACTCTTTAAGGATTTTAATGCTAAAGATTTACTACGAAAAGCTTGGGAACAAGATTCTAAAGGAATTAATTATTGTGTAAGTGTATATGGTGGTGGAGATAAACCAAATTATCCATTAATTGATTCTATTGGTTTTAATACAAAAGACCCTTTAAATCCATCAAAATATGCAGCTAATTATATAGGCTTTTTATATAATTCAGCATCAGTTTTGTTATTAGAAAATTCATCTAATAAATTATTCTTTACTACTAAACTTAATGCTGCGCTACATTTTTTAGAAATGAATGAAAGAGAGCAAGCTGCTGATTTTGAACCAATGGAAAATGGTGAAAATAAATTAGCAGTTGATAAAATAAAAACCATCAACTGGAATAATTATAAATATTCTGTCATTTTAATTCCTGGCGCCGGGCCAGATGATCCAAAACAAGCATTAAGCGCAGAAGGAAGATTGCGTTGCAAACTAGCAGCAATATTGTACAAACAAGGACTGGCTCCTTTTATAGTTAGTTCTGGTGGTAAGGTTCACCCATATAAAACACCTTTTTGTGAAGCAACAGAACAAAAAAAATATTTAATTGAAAAATTAGGTATTCCAGCTAGTGCAATTATAATTGACCCTCATGCAAGACATACTACCACTAATATGAGGAATACAGCGAGATTGATTTTTAGATACGGTATGCCTTTTAGCAAAGCAGCCATAACATGTACCACTAAAGGGCAAAGTTTTATGATTGCCAATATGATTCCAAGGTGTATGAAAGAACTGAATTTAGCTCCTTATAAAAATGGTAATCGAATATCAGAAACTGCATTAGAGTTTTATCCTTTAATAGAAGCCTTGCATATTAATCCTAACGAACCAATAGATCCTTAATAATGAAGACACTTGTTTTTATATCAGTTGGTATTATATCTTTTTTCACTTCTTTCAATTCAATTGAAAGTATGAAAATTGAACGTTCACAAACCATTGATTCATTAGGTGCATGCCAAGGTGTTTCAATTCAAAACAATCGGATTTTCTTATACGGAGATAGAGAGGTTGGTATGATAAGAGAATACAAAGTGATGGGGGACAGTTTGGTGTATGTTAATAAAGAAATGAGGCTAACACTTAACGATTCAGATATTATAAATCATCCTACAGGAATTGCTTATCAACCGTCATTACCAGTTTTTATTGGCAATAGTATTAGATTAAATAAAGAGGGGACTAAATGGAAAGCCGTGATTTATTGCATTGATTGGAAAGGGCTACAGCACAGCGGTAAATTAGATGGCAATTTATTGAATACAATTGATGATGATACTTGCATTCAAGGCACAAGACCAGAATACGTACAATACCAAAACAAATGGTTTGTGGCTACTGCAGATTATGGCAATAAATCAAATGAAGTTAGATTATATGATCCTTCAATATTAAAAACCACCCAAAGGACTTCTGCTAAAGGTGTTTTGTATAAAAAATTCAGTTGTTCTCCTTGGGTACAGAATCTTTTTTGGATAGCAGATAAAGGCATTTTGGTGCTTATACAAAATCAAATAGAAGGTAGAAAGTGGCGATTTACTTATGTTGATTTAGAAAAATCAATACTATCAGGCAAAGAATCTGTAATTAAAGTAATTGATATAAATGAACGCAATGATGAATTAGAAGGATTTGCGTTTTTAAATAATTCATTAAATGCTGGAGTTGCGGTTACGTCTTCTCGAGTGAATAATGTAAATAAGCTTTTAATTAAGTAGTTCATTAAAAATCCTAATAAACCAAAATTTAACAACTTTATGCAACAAAAAAAACTACTGCGTAGCTTAACAAAAAAGTTAAGTGTATTCGCACAAGCGCTTTGCATTTTTTTAGCAGTTTGTATTTTTTCAACAAATGCTAACTTTGTATATGCAGCAATTTACAACCCTATAAATACAGGGTCAATTAAAGTTTCAGGAACTGTAACTGATGAAAATAATCGTCCTTTAGTGGGTGCAAGTGTGTCATTGAAAAATGCAAAAAAAGGAACAGTTACAGATGCCAAAGGTCATTTTAGTTTAGAGGTAAATGAAAATTCAGTTTTGGTAATTTCATCTATTGGTTATTTGTCGCAAGAAATTGCCGCTAATGCAACCAATTTAATAATAAAGCTTAAAGAAGATGTTAAGCAATTAGAAGAAGTAACTATTGGGTATCAAAGATTACGTAAATCAGATTTAACAGGATCTATTTCTAGTGTTAAAGCATCTGAACTGAATCTTTCTTCTTCAACACTTAGTCAAGCTTTAGTTGGTAAAGTTGCAGGTGTTCAAGTAGCGCAAGTTAGCGGTGCACCTTATTCTGGTGCTAAAATTAGGGTTCGTGGTATTGGTTCAATTAATGCAAGTTCTGAACCATTGTATGTAATTGATGGATATGCTATTGGTGGTAATACAAGTCAAGGCCAAGGTAATGGAGGTAATGCAACAAATGGATATAATCCGGCCACTTCAGGAAACGATATTTTTATTAATCCTGAAGATATTGAATCAGTAGAAATATTAAAAGATGCTGCATCTGCAGCTATTTACGGATCTAGAGCTTCTGCCGGTGTTGTTTTAATTACCACTAAAAGAGGTAAGGCTGGTAAAGGCACTTTCACTTATGATTATCAACTTAGTAGTCAACAATTGGCCAATAAAGTTAAAATGTTAGATGCCACTCAGTTTGCAGATTTGTTTGTTGATGGTAGAAATAATAACTATAAAGACATTTTAATTTCAAAAGGAATTACATGGAATGATAGTTATTTCTCAGACGATAATGCAACTCGTATTGTAAAAGCAGGACAAACTGCTACAGGTTGTTCTGTTTGTATTCTAAAGGATTTATATGATTTCCCAACTCAAACAAAAATTCAACCTAAATACAATACCGATTGGCAAGATGTTTTATACCAATCTGCTTTAGTTCAAAGACATAATTTGTCTTTTTCAGGTGGAAACGAATCAACAAGATATTTAATTAGTGGGGGATATTTAGATCAACCAGGTATTTTAAATAGTACGTATCAAAGAAGAATAAATTTAAGGGCCAATATTGATGCTGAAGTTTCTAAAAAAATGAAAGTTTCTTCAAGCATTTTTGTTACAAACAATGCCAATAGAGAAGTTCAAGAAGGTCGTTTTAATCAAGGACCAATTTTAGGCGCTTTGGTTTATATGCCTATTTTTCCAGCATTTAATCCTGATGGAAGTTTAATACTTGCCGACAAAGGTGCAGGTGCTCAAACAGATGGATTTGCATATTCTTTTCAAGGTATTGAAAATCCATTAGCATTGGCTCAGCGTGTAAACATTACTCGTAAAGGAACTAGAGCAACATACAATGCCAATGCAACGTACCAAATAAGCCAAGATTTATCTGCAAAATTTAATGTTGGTGGCGAAACGTATAATGAAAAATACGAGTACTATTATCCAACAAGTTTAAGTAATGGAATTAATCCTGCAGGTTCATCGCAGTCTATATTAGCTGCAAATTCATCTGCGCAAAATTTAATTTCTCAAGATATATTAGGGGAGTTTACTTTGAACTATAAAAAACAACTTGGAAAACATCGTATTGATGGCTTAGTTGGTTATAGTGCTCAAGAAACTAATACTGATATTGTTGCCGTTGGTGCAAAAAATTATACGAATGATTTAATTCCTGAAATTACTAGTGGTGGGTCAGTTCTAGGTGATTTTTATAAAGTAGGTGGCTCAGGTAAATCAACAACTACATTGTTATCATATTTAGGTAGAGCAGTGTATAGTTATAATAGTCGTTATTTTTTAACTGGTTCAATTCGTTTAGATGCCTCTTCACGTTTTGGTCCTGAAAATCGTTGGGGACAATTTGGTTCAGTTTCTGCAGGATGGACAGTTTCTAATGAATCATTTTATAAAGAATTGTTAGGATCAAATTCTGTGTTGAAACTTAGAGCTAGTTGGGGCTTAACCGGAAATAATAATATTGGTAATTATAGGTATGAGCAAGGCTTAACTGGTTCTGGTGGTCAGGTTGTTGGTAGTACTGTTTACAATGCAACATGGGCAGGAGGTATCACTGATGCAAAACTAGGATGGGAATCAACAGCACAATATAATTTTGGATTAGATGCTAGCATGCTTGATAACCGATTGTCTGTGATTTTAAATTATTATAGAAGTAAATCATACAATTTATTATACAATCAAAGTATTTCTTCTTTATCTGGAGCAACTTCTATTTTAACCAATTTAAGAAACTCAAATATTCAGAATAATGGTTTTGATTTACAGCTAGACCTTAAAGTGATTCGTTCAAAAGATTTTAATTTTAATGTGAGTGGTAATATCACTGCCAATAAAAACAATGTAGTTAGTTTGGGTGGGGCAAGTGAAATTCAAATTAATGGTGCAGAAAGAAGTTATATAACACACGTAACAAGAGAAGGAAGTCCGGTAGGTTCATTTTATGGTTTGCATGTTGCAGGAATGGTTCAGCAATCAGATATGGCAAATGTGAATGCAGATTTAGTTGTTTATAAAGCTAATGGCAATAAATTCCCAGCTGGATATAAATTATTAGCGTTCCCAATTTCTACTTATTCAACTACACCATTAAACCCAGGTGATTTATATTTTAAAGATACAAATGGAGATGGTTTAATTACAGATGCTGATAAAGATGTAATTGGTTCTGCATTCCCTAAATACACTTATGGGTTTGGTTTTAATGCTAATTATAAAATATTTGATATGAGTGCATCTTTTAATGGTTCTCAAGGAAATAAAATTATAGATGGCCAAGATTATTACATTAGAAATATGGAAGGTTCTGGCAACCAATATGCAGTAATTGACCAACGCTACCGTAGTGCAGCGCAACCTGGTAATGGTATTGAGTACAGGGCATCACGCGGTGGATCTCAAAGTAATAGCACTAGATTGTCTGACTACTATTTACAAGACGGATCTTTCTTTAGATGTACGAATATTAGTTTTGGCATCAATCTTACCTCTTTAGTTTCTGTTAAAAAATTAGGTATTACTGGTATTAGATGGTATACTTCTATTGATAATGCATTTACAATTACCAAATACTTAGGGTATAATCCAGAAGTTGATTTCAATAATGGAAACAATCTTACACCAGGTGTTGATTATGGTAAATATCCATTAGCTCGTTCATTTAATACAGGAATCAAAATTCAGTTTTAATAACCTTCTATTTATAAAAATTATTTTATGCGTAATATATTTTTACCAATAATAGCAATTGTACTAATAGTAAGTATTAGCAGTTGCAGCAAAACCTTTTTAGACCAAACAAATCCCAATGGCGTTTCTGTTGATAATGGATATCAAACTGAAACGGATATTGCTACTGGTGTTTATGGAGTATATCAAGCACTTAGAAGTTCAAACTGCGTTGGTGAAGGCGCACAATTATGGACCGACGATCGTGCAGATGATGTAAATACTACAGATAATCAGTCAAACAATGGTGAGCCATTTCAGTTTACGGCATTTTCTTTAGTAGCAAGTAATAGCTATTTGCAAAGTCATTGGACTGCATTATACACGCCTATTTCTAGGGCTAATATTATTTTATCTGTTATTGATAAAATTCCATTTGCTAATAGTTTAACTAAAACACAATATGTTGCCGAATTGAAATTCATAAGGGCATATATGTACTATAATTTAGTTAGAGAGTTTGGCGATGTGCCTTTGGTAACAGAAAGACTTTCTTCTACAGAGCAAGCTTCGGCATTGACTTTTAGAGCAAAAAGAGAAGTAGTATATGCACAAATTATTGCAGATTTAAAAGATGCTTTAAATGGAGGTTTACCAGCTGTACAACCTGCAGCAACAAAGGGTAGGGTTTCTTTACAAGCAATTAATGCTGTTTTAGGTCAAGTATATTTAACTATGGCAACTACTATTGGTGGAACTACGGCAACAGATAATTTTACAAATGCAAAAAATTATTTGTTGGCTTGCTTTAACCAAAAAACGTTTACAAATTTATCTGATATACCTTTTGCCGATGTGTTTGATGTAAATAAAAAATCTACAAATGCAGAGATTATTTTTCAAATAGTTTACAAACAAGGTGATGCAACTTATTCATCTTCGTTAGCAAAAAATAATCAAGCTAAAGGAGAAACCATTAATTCATTATTTGTAGCTCAAGGAGCTGGAGGGTTGTTAACTAAAGATTTATTGAGTGAGTTTGAAGTAAACGACCCGCGTTTTGCTTTTTCAGTAAAAAATGCAACACTTGGTTCTGGATATTTTATTACCAAATTTAGAGACGCAAGTGCAACTGCCAGCACATTGGGTTATGGTGGTAATGATTGGATTTTAATAAGATACGCCGACGTGATTTTAAATTTATCAGAAGCTTATTTGGGTTTAGCCGATAATGTTAATGCCATTAAATATTTAGATATGGTTCGTGCTAGAGCATTAATGCCTAATTATGCTACTATGTTGTTAGACGCAAATTATGTTTTAAAATATCCAACTTTAAAATTGGCAATTTTACATGAAAGAAGGGTAGAGCTTGCATTTGAACACCATCGCTGGCATGATTTAACCAGATTTTTTAATGCAACAGAATTGGTAGCTTACTTCAAGGCAAAGAATCAAGCTAATTACGATAATTCTCCATTAACAAATTGTACAACAAAAGATTATTTCTTTCCTATACCATTTAATGAATATAAATTAGATCCAGTATTGATGTACCAAAATCCTGGGTACTAATTAGGTGTAATTTATTAAGGGAAAAATTTATTTAAGGATTAATGAATTTAATTTAAAAACTTAATAAGATTTTAGTACAAAAAAAAGAGGCTGTATCATTAATTTGATACAGCCTCTTTTTAGTATTTTAATCGTTATTTTTTTATAGCTTTCTTAATTGCTACTTTTTTTGGAACTGCTAATTTTACTTTTTTATCTACTAAAGTTTTTGTTGGGGTACTTATTTTTATTGGTGCTTTTTTGTTTTCAATTTTAATAGGTGCAGACTTCAGTGCTTTAGGTTTGTTTAATCCATGCATTAAAACTTTAACTGCTTTGCTTATTCTATTTTGATATTTTTTTTCTCCAAGTTGATCTTTAAATGAAAGCATAGCATTTTCTAATGCCAAATGAATTTCAGAGAACTTCTGTTTTTTTAATATTACTGGTTCTTTCGTTTTTTTAAGCTTAGTCATTTTAATTGATTTGCTTAAAGATAACAATTAATTATTATTAAAACGCTGCTTTTTAAATATAAATCACTATTGCGCTAGTTTTCTTAAATAACATTAAACATTTTTGAATATAAATTTTAATTATAGAAAAAAATAGGTCGCGAATATTCTTTGAAGGTGCTCAAGCGTTTTGTTTAATCACCAACATTTACTTTTAGGAATCCCGCTCTTTTTGGAACTGGTACAATTGCATTTTCTCCTTTCACTGCTTTCCATATAACTTCATTAAAATCGCGGTTATTGATTTTATCTTCTTTTGTAAAATCAAATTTTTCACTCATGCGTTGCCATGCATTTTCTACACTATTCTTTTCGTTAATATTTACTTGTAAAGGTTTACTGATAAATGGCTTTGTATTTAATTCTGAACTAAAGCAACGCCACATTGGTTCTGCTGCAGCATCATATTGACTCATTGGTGGTAATCCTAAAATCAGCTCTATTGTACGCAGCATGGAGGTGGTTGAATACATGGTGTGGTCTACAAAATGTCTTTTTACAAACCCTCCTGCTACATAGGCCGTGCTTCTATGTGCATCTACGTGGTCAGCGCCGTCTTGTGCATCATCTTCTAAAATAAATACGGCACTTTCATTCCAAACAGCACTTTTACTTAAATATTCAATAAACATTCCAATGGCAAGATCATTGTCTGCAACATGCGCAAACGGAGTAGGCCTTCCTTTGCTTAAGCCTTCGGTATGGTCATTTATAATGCGCAATGTATTAAGCTTTGGCAATGCATTTTTTGCAACTAATGAATCGAAATCTCTTTTCCATTGGCCAACCCTTGTTGTGTCTCTGATTTTTTGGTCCCAACTAGTAAAATATGGACAAAAATGATCTTTTAAAACTGGTATATTAGGTTTGTAGTCATCGGCAAATTCTCCATAAGTTCTGTAGCTTACGCCAGCTCTTTTGCACAGATCCCAAAGAAATCCTTTTTTATTATTACTAATTGCACGATTTCCTTCTGCGTCATAATCGCCACCACGTCCACCATAACTTGTAACCCAAGTTTTTTCTAAGTAATCAGTTGCATAAGCACCAAGGCTCCAATTATGTCCATCTGCACTTACTTCGCCATCTACATAAAAATTGTCTAGTAACACAAATTCTCTTGATAAGGCGTGTAAATTTGGAGTAATATTTTCGCCAAAAAGACAAAGGGATTTGTCGCCATTTCCTTCTGGCATATCACCTAATACTTGGTCGTAAGTTCTATTTTCTTTCACTATATAAAAAACATACTTTATTGGTGAAGCTGCACCAACTTTCATAGGAATTGGGTTGCCTTTTTCTCCGGTAGAAAATATTTCTTTATTTTTTGAATATGGTGTGTTATTGTAAACAACTTTCGAATAAATGGCTAATTGTTGATCTGTTGGATTATTTATTATGCTTAAAGTTCCTTTAAAAAGTCCTCCAATATATTCTACAGTTTTAATGGCACTCGTATCACCCATTTGATAGGCTAGTTGTTCTTTTTTATCTATTGGGTTAGGTCCATGAGGATTAGGGTATGATGTAAATCCTTTGCCATTCGCAACATAAATTTTATTACCCAAACTTCTCACGCATGTAGGATACCATCCTGTTGGTATAAATCCCTTTGAATGACTACTTCCAGGCTTACTAACGTCAAAAACAGCCAAACAATTATTATCTGCATTGGCAATATATAATATTTTTC
>JBAXPJ010000066.1:0-13935 GCA_037132335.1 Sediminibacterium sp.
GGGTTGCCAAGGCTTCAACGGGCCAAATCCCTCTGCCTTTCTTGATAAGTTATCTTAAAGAACTATTGCAAAGATAATGGGGAAGTTTTTAATTTACCAAATAAAAGCCTACCAAATTAATAGGAATTAAGCCGAAACCCTTTATTGGCAATGCTTTGAATCATTAAAAAATATTTATTAAAAAATGCTATCAATACTTCTAACTAATTTTTAGGTTTTAAAACTTATTAGGTTTTGCAATGTTTGTACATTTAACCTTTAAGCGCAACATGGCAAAAAAAGTATCGGCAGTTAAGCCTTCTAAAATAGCAGCTCCTCTAGCACCCGAAGAATTCATTGAAGTTTTTGGGGCAAGGGAACATAATTTAAAAAATATTGATATATCGGTACCCAAAAATAAATTGGTGGTATTTACTGGTGTAAGTGGCAGTGGAAAATCTTCGCTTGCTTTCGATACAATTTATAATGAAGGCCAGCGTAGATACATGGAAAGCTTTAGCGCCTATGCACGCCAATTTATGGGTGATATGGAAAGGCCCGATGTAGATAAAATTACAGGCCTAAGTCCGGTAATTTCTATCGAACAAAAAACCACCAATAAAAATCCAAGATCAACCGTTGGAACGGTAACAGAAGTGTATGATTTTATGCGCTTATTGTTTGCCAGGGTTGGAGAAGCGTATAGTTACAATACTGGAAAAAAAATGGTCAAATTTAGCGAAGAAGAAATCGTTGAAAATATCATGGAGCGTTTTTTAAATAAAAAAATATCCTTACTCGCACCATTGATAAGAGGCCGTAAAGGTCATTACAGAGAGCTGTTCGAAGACATTCGTAAAAAAGGATTTTTAAAAGTTAGAGTTGATGGAGAAGTAATGGATCTCAGTGCAAAACTACAAGTTGATCGATATAAAATTCATGATATTGAAGTAGTCATTGATCGATTAGCAGTAACTGCAGATATGCGCGTACGACTTAGTCAAAGCATACAGCAAACTTTAAAAATGGGTAAGGACTTGCTTTTTTTATTGGTGAACGATACCAATAAAGTGGTTCAATTTTCTAAACAATTAATGTGCGAAGAAACAGGTATTAGTTACGAAGAACCATCGCCCAATGCATTTTCTTTTAACTCGCCTTATGGTGCTTGCCCAACTTGTAAGGGTTTAGGAAATATTCATACCATTAGTTTATCTGCTATTTTACCCGACCAGTCTTTAAGCGTGAAAGCGGGTGGTATAGCGCCTTTGGGCGAACAGCGTGAAGCTTATATGTTTCGCAATGTAGAAATATTGGCCAAAAAAAATAAAATCAATTTAGACAAGCCAATCAAAGAAATGCCTGTAGCGTCTTTGAATATTTTATTATACGGAAATGCAGACGGAATTATTTCTGACGAAGAAGTATTAGAATCAGCAGCTATTCCAGGTAAACCTTATGAAGGAGAATTTGAAGGAATTATTCCCATGCTCAATCGTTGGTATGCAGGCACTGGTAGTACCGAAGCGCTGCGCGAATGGGTAGAGCAATTTATGGAATTAAAAAAATGTCCTACATGCAACGGAGCAAGGTTAAAACAAGAAAGTCTTTGGTTTAAAGTTGACGAAAAAAATATTGCAGAACTCAGCCATTTAAATTTAAATAAATTAATTGTTTGGTTTGATGGTATAGAAGAAAGGTTGAGTAAAAAGCAAAATGCTATTGCAAAAGATATTTTAAAAGAAATACGTGAACGACTACAGTTTTTATTAGACGTTGGATTAACCTATTTATCATTAGACCGACCATCTAGAAGCCTTAGTGGGGGAGAGTCTCAGCGAATAAGACTGGCCACGCAAATTGGTTCGCAATTACAAGGAATTACCTATGTACTAGACGAGCCATCTATTGGGTTACACCAACGAGACAACCATCGTTTGATTTTGGCTTTACAAAATTTACGAGATATAGGAAACAGTGTTTTAGTAGTAGAGCACGATAAAGATATTATGATGGCTGCCGATTATTTGGTAGACATTGGCCCCAAAGCAGGTGTGCATGGTGGAGAGATTGTAGCAGCAGGAACACCACAAGAAGTACTATTAAGTAATTCAGATACGGCCCAATATTTAAGTGGTGCAAAATCAATTCCAATTCCAAAAGAAAGAAGAAAGGGCAATGGAAAGTCCATTGAAATTAAAGGTGCTACTGGAAATAATTTAAAAAATGTATCGGTTCAAATTCCGCTAGGAAAATTAGTAGTAGTAAGTGGGGTAAGTGGCAGTGGAAAATCTACCCTTATTAACGAAACCCTGTATCCCTTGCTATCAAAGCATTGTTACGATAGTCGGGTAAGCCCAATGGATTATAAAAGCATTAAAGGGTTAGAAAATATCGACAAAGTAATTGAAATAGACCAGTCTCCCATTGGCAGAACACCCAGAAGTAATCCTGCAACCTATTGTGGATTCTTTACTGAAATACGCACCTTGTTTTCGGCTGTGCCCGAAGCTAAAATTAGGGGATACAATGCAGGCCGTTTTTCTTTCAATGTAAAAGGCGGAAGGTGTGATATGTGTGAAGGTGGAGGAATGCGTACGATTGAAATGAATTTCTTGCCAGATGTTTATGTGCACTGCGAAAAATGCAATGGCAAACGTTATAATCGCGAAACACTAGAAATTAGGTACAAAGGAAAATCTATTAGTGATGTATTAAATATGACGGTAGATGAAGCTTGTGAATTTTTTCAAGCGGTACCATTTATTTATAGAAAAATTAAAGTGTTGCAAGACGTAGGTCTAGGATATATTACACTAGGCCAATCGGCTGTAACCCTTAGTGGGGGAGAAGCACAGCGTGTTAAACTTTCTACTGAATTAGGAAAAAAAGATACGGGTAAAACATTTTATATTTTAGACGAACCAACAACAGGCTTGCATTTTCAAGACATCCAACATTTGTTAGATGTACTAAATAAACTTGTTGATAGAGGGAATTCTGTTTTAGTAATTGAACACAATTTAGATGTGATAAAAGTGGCAGATCACCTCATAGATTTAGGTCCTGAAGGTGGTGATGGGGGAGGACGAATTTTATTTGAAGGAACACCAGAAGCAATGGTTAACAACAAAGAAAGTCATACAGCCCGTTTTTTGAAAATTGAATTAGGCTTGTAAAGGGCGTATCATTTCTATATGGTCTATATCGTCTTCTAAATAAATATCGCTTGTTTGTATAAATCCAAATGATTCGTAAAACCTTTTTAAATACAATTGTGCGCCAATTTTAATTGATCCCTTGCCAAACAAATTTTCGCATTGATTAATTGAATGCTGCATCAATTCTTTACCCAAGCCTAATTGCCGATGGCTTTTTTTGTTAACCACGCGGCCAATAGAAGGATGGTCTGCATAAGAAACGCCTTTTGGTACCATTCGGGCATAAGCAACCAATAGATTGCCATCCCAAGCCATTAAATGATGGCATTTAGGGTCTTTGTAATCATTGTCTTGAAATATGCAGTTTTGTTCTATTACAAACACTTCCATCCTTAAATGTAAGATGGCATATAATTCAATTGGGCTAAGGTCTGCAAAGGCTTTACATTCCCATTTAATTTGTTGCTTAGTCATATCGAATATTCGTCTAATTGCGATGAATTTT
Organism: Sediminibacterium sp.; assembly: GCA_037132335.1. GTDB lineage: Bacteria > Bacteroidota > Bacteroidia > Chitinophagales > Chitinophagaceae > Sediminibacterium. The sequence goes on from JBAXPJ010000066.1 coordinate 3,646, forward strand.
TTAAAAAAAGCCAATCTACTGCAAAACTAATGGTAGAACCACAATTATTTTACACCTTTGCAACCTTGCAATAGCAGGGTTTATTTATCAGAATCAAATTTATGCAGAAAAAAGTTGCCATTATAGGAGCAGGTCCGGCAGGATTAACAGCAGCCTATCTATTGGGTAAAGCCAATCAATCAGTAGTGGTGTTTGAAAAAGACCCTACTTATGTTGGCGGAATCTCAAGAACAGAAACTTATAAAGGATATAGTTTTGATATTGGCGGTCACCGATTTTTTTCAAAATCTAAAGAAGTAGAAGATTTTTGGACCGAAATATTGGGTGATGAAATGTTGGAGCGTCCTAGAAGTTCAAGAATATATTATAACAAAAAATTCTTTTCATATCCATTAGTAGCATTTGAAGCCCTAATGAAATTGGGTATTTGGGAAAGTTGTTTGTGTGTGTTGAGTTATTTAAATGCCAAAGTATTTCCTGTAAAAAATCCAACAAATTTCGAAGACTGGGTAACCAATCAATTTGGTAAAAGACTATTCAATATTTTTTTTAGAACTTATACCGAAAAAGTTTGGGGAATTCCTTGTAAAGAAATTTCTGCCGATTGGGCGGCGCAACGTATTAAAGGGTTGTCTTTAAGTAGTGCTATTTGGAATGCCGTTTTTAAGCCCAAAGCAACTGGTAATGATAAAGTAATTAAAACACTAATTGATTCATTCAGGTATCCTAAAAAAGGTCCAGGAATGATGTGGGAAGCTTGCACCGAAAAATGTATTAAAATGGGCGTGCAAGTTGAAATGAATACCGGTGTAAAAGATATTGCACAAGCCGATAATAAATGGACGGTACATACAACAGACAATAGAACTTTTGAAGGATTTGATTATGTACTTTCTTCTGCACCAATGCGCGAATTAATTCCAACAGTAGCACCACAATTTCCTGCAGAACCGTTAAAGTCTTCGCAGGCATTGGGTTACCGCGATTTTGTAACAGTGGTATTAATTTGCAAAGACGAAGATGCATTTAACGATAACTGGATTTATATTCACGATCCAAGTGTACAAGTTGGACGCGTACAAAATTTTAAATCATGGAGTCCTTATATGGTTCCAGATCCTGAAATGGCTTGTTATGGTTTAGAATATTTTTGTTTTGAAGGAGATGGTTTGTGGACTAGTTCTGATGAAACATTAATAAACTTAGGCAAAAAAGAAATTGAACAAATAGGATTAACCAAAGGCTCGGCTGTAGTAGATGGCTATGTGGTGCGTCAACCAAAAGCGTATCCAGTGTACGACCACTCTTACAAACAAAATGTAGAAGACGTACGTCAGGCCCTAAAAGCCTATCCTGGCTTGTATTTGGTGGGTAGAAATGGTATGCACAAATACAATAACCAAGACCATTCTATGATGACCGCTATGTTGGCTGCCAAAAATATTATTGCTGGCGAAGAGCTATATGATTTATGGGATGTAAATGAAGATGCAGAATACCACGAAGGTGGTTTGCGTGGTGCAGAAGATGCTAATAAAATTGCTGAAAGATTGGTGCCGCAGAAAATTAAAAACTAAGCACAATTTGATATTATTAAAAGAGGCTGAATCAATATTGATTCAGCCTCTTTTAATTTGTAGTAGGTTTTAATATTTATCTCCCTGAAACCCCCGCTACTACTGCTAAACTTTCATTGCCAGTTTCGTTAACCGATTGTACTGCAAAAAAATAATTGTCTTTTGAAAAGGGAAGTAAATATTCTTTTTCAGTTGTAAAATATTTTTTCTGCCAAAAAGCACTGGTTGTTTCGCGTTGTAAAATATAATATCCTTTTACATTGCCTGATTTTGGTGCTTGCCAAGTGATATATGAATTATTAGAAAGATTTTTCACTTCAATTTTAACCGATTCTGGCATGGCAGGCGCTTTTGCTAGATTGGCTAAATTGGCCAAGTTCATGGCGGTATTTTTACGCAAATATTCAAAGTCCATAAATTCTGGAAGGTCTCCATACTGAATGCCATTTTCCATTTTTACATCTTTGTGTTGGTGGTTGTAGTTTTCATTCATTTCAGAAATTCGAACTGCAGCAAAACCATTTTCTACATAAGGCAAATGGTCGCCACCTCTTAAGAATCGATCATTTCTATATACCAATACCAATTCTAAATTTTCTACATAACGTTCGCCAATTTCTTTTACATAACGCGCTAATTGACGTGCTTTTCCGTCATTCTCTAAACCCATTTGTCTGATTTGTTTGGCAGATTTTTCTGTTTCAAAAGCAGGCAATCCTTCGCTAAAAACGCGCACACGGGTATTGTCAATAATATTGGTTTCGTTGCTATTATTGCTACCCATAATATCGTTATTCAATACTGCTTGAATATTCCAGTTTTCTTTTTTTGCTTTATTAGCCATAAAATAAGCACCCAATAAACCCTGTTCTTCGCCACTAACTGTTACAAAAATAATGGTGGCAGGAAAACTATGTTGGCTCATGATTCTAGCGCATTCTAATACAGCAGCAGCGCCACTTCCATCGTCATTGGCACCTGGTGCATCACCAACGCCATCAATAGGGCTGCCACGCATATTATCGAGGTGTCCACTTATTAAAAATATGCGATTATCATTAGGGTCAGTGCCTTTTAGTGTGGCCACTACATTGCCAAGTAGTGTTGGTGCAATTACACGTTTATTGTCGGGCATTAAAGTAGTTGTATCAATCATGGCGGATAGTCTGCCACCTGAGCTTTTAGCAAAACTGTTGAATTTATTTAACACCCAATTTCTGGCTGCTCCAATTCCACGCTTGCTATCTGTTCCTGTACTTAGTGTATTTCTTGTACCAAATGCTACCATTTGTTGAATATATAATTGCACAGAATCTTTTGAAACTGCTTTAATCATTTGTGCAATTTCTGGATCTCTATTAATGGTTGTTTGTGCTTTTGTAATGTTTAAACTAAATAGTAAAACAAGTAATGCGAAACCGATTTTTTTCATAGTTTTTATTTTTATATGGGCTGCTTAAAATTATTAATAATTGTATTTATCCTTCCATTTATCTTTTAAAAAATTGCGTAATTCATTTTCCCTTGCGTTATCCCCTGGCGTATAAAACCTTGTGCCAATAAGAGGGGCAGGCAAGTACTCTTGGTTAATAAAATTGCCTTCTCCTAAATGAGAATATTGGTAATTTTTTCCATAGTTTAAATCCTTCATTAACTTAGTAGGCGCGTTGCGAATATGCAATGGCACTGGTTGGTCTCCAAATTGCTGTACCGCTTTTTGGGCTTCAGTTATGGCTACTACGGCAGCATTGCTTTTTGGCGATGATGCCATATAGGTAACGCATTGTGCCAAAATAATCCTGCTTTCTGGATAGCCTATTTTACTTACGGCGTCGAAGGTATTGTTGGCCAATAACAAAGCATTTGGGTTGGCATTGCCAATGTCTTCACTAGCAAAAATTAGCATACGTCGGGCAATAAATTTTACGTCTTCACCTCCTTCAATCATTCGGGCCAACCAATACATGGCACCGTTTGGGTCACTACCACGCATGCTTTTTATAAAGGCAGAAATAATATCGTAATGCTGTTCTCCTTGTTTGTCGTAGAGTGCAATTTTATTTTGCGCAATATCCATCACAGCCAAATCGGTAATGCTATTTTCTGCGCCTGTTTTTTTATTGGAATTATTAATTGTTTCACTAACTAATTCCAATAAGTTTAAAAGCTTTCGTGCATCTCCGCCAGAAATTCTAATCAGCGCTTCAGTTTCTTTTAATACAATATTATACTGAGCAATGATGCTGTCTTTTGCAATTGCTTGCGCTAATAATTTAATTAAATCAGTTTCGTTTAAAGCCTTTAACACATATACTTGACACCTACTGAGTAAGGCGCTATTTACTTCAAACGATGGGTTCTCGGTAGTTGCACCAATTAATGTAATAATTCCTTTTTCAACAGCCCCAAGTAGTGCATCTTGCTGGCCTTTATTAAAACGATGGATTTCATCAATAAATAAAACCGCACCCGATTTTTGGGTAGCGGCTTCTATAATTTCACGAATTTCTTTTACACCACTACTAATGGCGCTCAATTGAAAATAAGGCACTTGTAAATTATGGGCTATGATATTGGCAATGGTTGTTTTGCCAACGCCAGGAGGACCCCATAAAATCATGGATGGAATACGTCCGCTTTCAATAGCATTGCGCAAAATACTTCCTTTGCCTGTTAGGTGCTCTTGTCCTATAAGGTCGTTAAGTGTTTCTGGCCGAATTCGTTCTGCTAATGGGGTTGTTTGGTTCACTGTTGTAAAGTACAAAAAAAATACAGATGCTATTTAAATAGACTTACCACTTGTGTAATTTTAAGCAGGGTCTTTTGGCAAAAATAGGTATGCGTATTGTTTTAATAGTTTAAAACAGATAGACAAATGTGCCAATAGTATCAAAGAAAAGAAAAAGAAAAAATAAGATATACTCCGCATGAGTTTAACAAAAAGCGCAGGTGTAAATTCTGCTGGCAATTTTGATTGGGTATCTAAGAACTTATCAATAATTGTTTTTAGTTCTGCATCACCCATGTAAAACATACTTAAAGAATTCATTAAAAACATAAATGAAAAAAACAAACTTACAAATGCATTCACTCTAATCCAATCTTTTGTGGATGCAGGTGCTGGCATATTATGTTTAACGTGCTTGGTAATAAAAAACAAACTGGCAAATACATAAATGCAAAATCCGCCAACTAAAAACACCGCAAACAAAAATGTGGGATTTGCTAGCGCACTGAGTAATAAAATAATATCCATTAGTCCAAAAAGAATAGCAAATGGCACTAAAATAAAGGTCAGAATTTTGAATATGGTTAATTGCTGCATAAAATCAATGGGTCTATTGTTGTTGTTGTCCTGCAAAAGTATCAATAATTATTTCAGGACCATCCGATCCTTCTTGTTTTTGCAATTGCACATCGGTAATTTCTTCAAAAACTTGCCCGTCTTCGTATCCAACCGAAACATAAACCGATAAAGACTGTTTTGCTGGTCCTTTAAATGTTCCTTTTGCAGGGGTGCAATCGCTAAAATCGCGTCCTACGGCTAGTTTTACGTGGTTATTGGTAGCCCAAACATTATTAGTAGGGTCAATGCCAATCCAGCCATGATGCGGTATATACGCTTCTACCCAAGCATGTGTAGCACCTTCGCCGCGCATGCCGTTTTTATTAGGACAGATATAACCGCTAACATATCTAGAAGGAATACCAATCATGCGTAATAATTCAAGCATCACGTGTGCAAAATCTTGACAAACACCCGCTTTTTGCGCCACTATTTGATCTACGGTAGTTTCAATAGTAGTGATACCTTTAATATAAGTGAAGTCTGTAAAAATAAAAGCACAACAGTCTTTTACAATATCTAACACTGTTTTAGTCGGTTGATAAAAACTAGTAATATACGATTGCATTGTTGCTAAAGAATTGGAAGGAGCTGTTCTTACCAATTCTAATAAATGCAAATCGTTTCCAATAAAATCAGGAATGTCTTTTACATAAGAAGGAAAACTAATATTTGGTAATGCAAGGGCCGCTGTGCGAACGGTTAATTTGCTTTCAATAATCATTTCTCTATGTGGTGCCATTAAGTTAAAACAACCTGTTTTATTGCCCCAATAGTCTATATAGGTAAGGATTTCAGGCTGACCTGTAATTTTTATTTCGTGAAATAAAGTTTCTTGATCAGGAGAAATAAAAGGAAAAACTTTTATTTCATTTACACTTTCTTTAACCGGTCTATCGTATTCGTATTTTGTAATATGATGTATTGTAAAAACAGCCATTCAATTTTTTTTATGAATAAGAGAAATAGGTTCTGCCTAATGTGCGGCTGAATTCATTTAAATCTTTCCGTACAGTAACCAGGTATTTTTCTAACCCTTCTCTTTCTACAATTTCAAGGTCTGCATACTTTACAGAGCTTTGTAATCGGCCAAAAGACCTTTTGAGTTCTTTACTTCCTTCAACAGGGTTAGAGGCCGCAATATCGGTTAAATATCTGTTAGCCCTGTCTAAAGCATAATAAACTGATCTTGGGAAGTTATTGTCGAACAACAATTGTTGCACCACATTGTAGTTGTGGTCTTGCGAACTATAATTTTTTAGGTGCAATTCGTAGCCAGATAATGCCAACAATAAACCACGCCAATAAATAATATCTTGTTCGTTTTTAAAATCGAATGCCACATCCTTAAAAAAATAGTGCGTGAACTCTGCAGTTAATAAACAACGTTCGGTGTATTTGCCCATGTTCATATAATTCCAACTTTGTCCGCGAGGCATGGTACTATCTGTAATGCCACAAAACTGATCGCTGGTATTAATAAATTTATCAATCACAACAATGGCTTCGGGTCCGGCTAGTTTTTTAGACAAACCAGGTTGATTAACTAAATGATAAATTTGATTCACTTGCTCCCAAACCTCTTTGGTAATTTGGTCTTGTACCCCTCTTGCATTCTCTCTCGCTCGATTGATAATTACTTTAAATGAGTTTTGATTCTTGGCATCCAATAACAAATATTGTAGTGCAGCAGTATTGTCTTTTTTTAAATCTTCAATGGCTTCATTAGACAAAGAAGTGAATATTTTTAAAGCTGGCTCCCAGGTCATACTATTGGCCTGCACTTTGTCGAAAGATAAAATATAACTGGTTTTCATCAAACGAAGCATTCCGTCTGCGCGTTCCATGTATCGGTTAAGCCAATATAATGAGTCTGCAATTCTACTAAGCATGTGTATTAAATTCTGGTTCTATAAATCAATTTATTTTCTCTACTATGTTGTTGGCATGTCTATCACCCAAGTGTCTTTACTGCCTCCACCTTGCGATGAGTTAACCACTAAAGAGCCTTCTCTAAGGGCTACACGTGTTAATCCGCCAGCTACAATTTGAATGCCACTTGGTCCGCACAAAGCATAAGGACGAAGGTCTACGTGTCGGGGTTGTAATTTGCCATCAATTAAACAAGGAACAGTAGATAATTGAATGATGGGTTGCGCAATAAATCCTCGGGGATTAGCCAATATATTTTCTTTTGCTTTTGCAATAACTTCATCACTTGCACTATTGCCCATTACCATTCCATATCCACCCGATTGATTGGTTTCTTTTACAACCATTTTATGCATGTTTTCAAAAACATGGGTGCGTTCTTCCACATTATTCATTTGGTAAGTAGGAATATTTGGAAGGATAATTTCTTCGTTCAAATAATACTTAATCATTGCTGGAACATAAGCGTAGACTGCTTTGTCGTCGGCAACACCATTGCCCAATGCATTAACGATGGCTACATTTCCTTTGCGGTAAGCACTAATTAAACCAGGTACACCCAACGCGCTATCCGGACGGAATACCAATGGATCTAAAAACTCATCATCAATTCTTCTATAAATCACATCTACCTGCCTTAAGCCAGCAGTTGTTTTCATATATACTTTGTGGTTGTCAACCAGTAGGTCTCTGCCTTCTACTAATTGAATGCCCATTTGCCTAGCCATAAAAGTGTGCTCGAAATAAGCAGAATTATACATGCCTGGCGTAAGTAATACCACTGTTGGATTGGCAATTTGTTTGGGTGCAAATGCATTTAAATTATCGTGCAATAACAACGGATAATTATTAATCATGCGCACATTACTTTCCGATAATAAATTCGGAAAAATACGCTTTGTAACTTCTCTATTCTCTAGCATGTATGATACGCCAGAAGGGGTTCTTAGGTTGTCTTCTAAAATATAAAAAGTACCATCTTCGCCCCTAATTAAATCAATGCCAGCAATATGAACGTATATATCATAAGGCACTTGAATGCCAAAAACTTCACGTGTAAAATGTGGGCAAGACGCAATTAATTCTGCAGGAATAATGCCGTCTTTTATAATTTGTTGGTCGTTATAAATATCCTTTAAAAAAAGGTTTAAAGCAGTTAGTCTTTGCTTAATGCCTTTTTCAATATGTTCCCATTCTGTACCAGTAATAATGCGGGGAATAATATCAAAAGGAAAAATTCTTTCAATCCCCTCGTTATCGCTATAAACAGTGAAAGTGATACCCTGGCTCATAAAAAGTTCACTAGCCAATTTGTGCTTTTGCTCAAGGTCGTTTAGGTTCAGTTTACTTACTGTGTCGTAGATGGAATTGTATTGTTGGCGAATGCCTTCAATCGCTTTCATTTCATCCCAAATATGAGGCGAAGTTGGGTATTGGTTAAAGAGAATATCTCCCGTCATAAACAATTGATTGTATGGTCAGTTACAAAAAAAAAGTTGCTTGCTAGCCCCGTTGGGTCAGCAAGCAACTTTTCTAAATTAAGGAATTATTACCACGAATTGCTATGATTTTTTAATGTGTCAAAAAAAAAGCGTTTTTCTAGGGTAAGAAAAACGCTTTTCATTTTAAGATTGTCTAGTGTTATTGTAAATCTAATTTGATTTGTAATTCTGTAAATTGTTTGTCATCAATGGTGCTTGGGGCATCTAACATCACATCGCGTCCACTATTGTTTTTTGGGAAAGCAATAAAGTCACGAATACTTTCACTGCCACCTAAAATAGAACAAATACGGTCAAATCCAAAAGCCAATCCACCGTGTGGAGGAGCACCATATTCAAAAGCACCCAATAAAAATCCAAATTTATGATTGGCTTCTTCTTCGCTCATACCAAGGGCTGCAAACATTTTCTCTTGCAATTCTCTTTGATAAATTCTAATAGATCCTCCGCCAATTTCGTTGCCATTCATTACCATATCATAAGCATTGGCTTTAATATTAGAATAGGGATGTTCGAGATATTTAGCAGCATCTTCAATTAAAGGATTGTTGTTAATCATCACTTCAATTTCGTCTGGTTTAGGCGATGTGAAAGGATGGTGACGTGCAACCCAACGATTGTCGTCTTCGGCATATTCAAATAATGGAAAGTCCATTACCCATAATAATTTAAACTCATCGTCTTTTCTAAAACCTAATTTTTTACCTAGTTCAAGGCGTAATTCGCTAGTAGCTTTGCGGGTTCTCTCTTCTCTTCCTGCTAATATTAATACCAAATCACCTGCTACAGCACCTGCTGCATTGGCAATGGCTTTTAGTTTTTCTTCTGGATAAAATTTATCTACACTGCTTTTGTAAGTGCCGTCTGCATTGCATTTGATGTACACCAAACCCATCATGCCTATTTGAGGGCGCTTTACCCATTCTGTAAGTTCATCGGTTTGTTTGCGTGTATACTCACTACAACCAGGAGCTGCAATGGCTAAAACAGTTTCTGCATTATCAAATACACCAAAGCCAGCATCATTAATTAGTTCACCAGTTGCTTGAGTTTTTCCACCTTTTAAAAAGGCCGATTTAAGGTTGGCAATTTTCATCCCGTAACGAATATCGGGTTTGTCATTACCGTATTGCCACATAGCATCTTCCCATGTCATGCGTTCAACAACCTCTGTATAATCTATATTTTTAACGTCTTTAAAAATGCGTTTGATTAATCCTTCAAACATATTTAAAATGTCTTCTTGCTCTACAAAAGCCATCTCGCAATCAATCTGCGTAAATTCTGGCTGACGATCTGCACGAAGGTCTTCGTCTCTAAAACATTTTACAATTTGATAGTAACGATCGTAACCACTTACCATCAACAATTGCTTAAAGGTTTGTGGAGACTGCGGTAGCGCGTAAAACTGTCCTGGATTCATTCTAGAAGGAACAACAAAATCTCTTGCACCTTCGGGAGTTGATTTAATTAAAAATGGCGTTTCAATATCCATGAAATTATTTTCATGCAAATAATTTCGGGCCGAACGATTTACTGCATAACGCAATTCTAAATTTCTTTTCACTGCATTTCTGCGTAAATCTAGGTAACGATATTTCATGCGTAAATCGTCTCCACCATCAGTGTCGTCTTGTATAGTAAAAGGTGGTACTGCTGATTTATTTAAAATCTTAAAACTGCTAATGGCAATTTCAATTTCTCCGGTAGGAATATGGGTATTTTTATTGCTTCTTTCTGAAACTTTTCCAGTTGCTTGAATGACAAATTCGCGACCCAATGGATTGGCATCTAGCACTGCATTTAATTCTTCTCCAAATAACAATTGCGTAATGCCATAACGGTCGCGCAAATCCACAAATGTAATGGCGCCAAACTTACGAATGGTTTGTACCCAGCCAGCAAGGGTTACTTCTTTAGCAGCATCACTAAT
>JBAXPJ010000067.1:0-12774 GCA_037132335.1 Sediminibacterium sp.
AATGCTTCAGATATTTTAACCTCTGCATCTTTCTTTATAAAATTATTTAGTTGCATAACATACACTCCATTAATATAAATTTCTGCAATGCCATTATTTGCGGATAGCACAGATAATTTTAATGGAATGCTATTCAGTTGAAAATCTTTCTGAAGAAATAAAACAGATTGATTCAATTTTGTATTTGTAGTTGAATTAATTATAACCGGCATTGAAAAAGGGCCTGCTCCTTTTAAGAAATCCTGCAAGTCATTGGCCTTATACCAATCATTAGCAGGCTCTTTAAAACGATAGTTCCATTGCTGTGGTTGATCTATTGAAAGTGGAATAATAAATTTTCCTACAAATAAAGGCTCATAGAAATTTTTATGGATTGCTGCAAATTGGCTAGTAGGTAATTTACTGATTTTTCTATCATACGTCATCCATCCACTTATTTCATCTTCTACATCGCTTATTTGCGTGTATACCACCGCATTTAATCCATGATTTTTTAATAGTAAAATATTGTTGAATAAATAATTATACTTTTCTTCAAACTCGCTTACAGAATTAACTGATCCTTTTTTAAAATCAACTAACCAATCTGTTTTTAAATTGGGCGCTAGGTTTGGCGTCCAAAGGTGTTCTTTTACTAAGAAGTCTAATCCACCTGCTTCGCCTAATACCATTGCACGTTGATAGGTTTTAGGCACCATTGCAATTGCTGGACAAATTGTATAATCATGAAAGTCACGAATATCACCTACTTGCATATCATTCCATCCACTGGCATTGGTGATAAGCCTAGTAGGATCTTTCTTTTTTATTTCGGCAGTTAATCTTTCTGTATCGTATTGACCCCAATTTTCATTAAACAATACCCACTGAATAATAGAGGGATGGTTATACAACTGTTCCAACATTTTTTCATGTTCCAATGCTACTGGCAACAATTTTACGCTATTGATTGAGTCTAAAAATTTTGAAGGACTCACCATATCTTGCCAAACCAAAATACCCAATTGGTCGCAATGATAATACCAACGCTCTGGCTGCACTTTCATGTGCATGCGGTCCATATTTGCACCAATACTTTTTAGGTATTCAATATCGTATTTTAATGCTTGATCTGATGCTGGCGTAAGTATTCCATCGGGCCAATACCCTTGGTCTAAAGGACCTAATTGATAAATAGGTTTGTTGTTTAAAAGTATGCGCATGAAACCAGCTGCATCGCGAGCCATAGAAATTTTGCGCATTCCAAAATAACTGGTTAATACATCTACTATTTTCCCGTCTTTAATGACACTTAATTTTAAATCATATAAAAAAGGCTTTTCAGGACTCCATAATTTTGGTTGTGGAATTTTTATTTTAATAGTGTTTTCTAAAGCATGAGTGATAGATACAATTTCTTTTCCTTTTTCATATACCTGAATGCGTACTTGATTTTTAAAGTTTGTTTCAAGTTGTTGAATGTTTATAGAAATGGTTGACTCGTCTACATTGGGAATGATTTTAATACTTTCTATAGATTCATTATTAACAGGCTCTAGCCAAACTGTTTGCCAGATACCGCTTGTAGCAGTGTACTTCGTTCTATTTCTAATTTCTGGTAGCGATTGTTTGCCTATTGGTTGAAACCCTTCGTTAGTAGGGTCCCAAACAAGCAAGCTAATTTCATGGGTAGTATTTTTATTTAAAAACGGCGCTATATTAAACTGAAAATGATCGTAACCACCTTTGTGTTCCCCTACATATTTTCCATCCACCCAAAGTTTGGTTTCATAATCAACTGCTTCAAAATGTAATAATAGCTGCTTGCCAGTCCAATCAGATGGAACTGAAAACATACGTCTATAATGTAATTGCTGATTTCCCCTAATGGTTTCTTTAATACCAGAAAGCGCCGATTCAACACAAAAGGGAACAAGGATTTTTTTGTTGTATTGATTAGTTGGTTGATTCGTGATATCTGATGAAATAGCAAAATCCCAAAGCCCGTTTAAATTGAGCCAGTCTTTTCTAACCATTTGTGGACGGGGATATTCTTTCCAAACATTTTCGGGTGTTACATCGGCAGCCCATTTGGTCATAATATTTCCAGGCACTGGTTTCCAATCCTGCGCGCATACTATTAAAGGCTGTAAACAGCAAAATAGTACTAGTTGAAAAAATATTTTCCGCGCATACCCCATTATATTATTTTAAATATTTTCTACTTTTTTACTGCATCAATATTCCCTTCAAAAAATGGCCATTTACCAAAGGATCTATCAACAGCAGTATTATTTATTTTTGTTATTACCCATCTGTATTTTGATGCACCTAAATCATACGCAATTAAATTACCATTCGGATGTTTGAATTGGGTTTGTAATAATTTTTTATCCGCATTATTTTTTAGAATATTATCTAATGCTTTTTTTGCTGTTGCTGCTCTTACAATTACCATTAAGCCCAATTCTTTTTCGGAATAGGTTGCTAAGAAAATACTATCCGTAATAGAAAATAATTGCCAGTCGTTTGCTGTTAAGATTGGTTTTTTATTATCAGGAATACGAACGGATCCTTTTGTACAAGCAAAATCTTCATACACGCCAGTGTTATTCCATTTCATAAAATCTTTTCCTGGACCATACATATGAAATGTTTGGCTCAATTCACGCGCACTATCATTTAAAAACAATACAATAGGCTTTGGCATAATTAGTGAAGGCCTTCCTTGGTTGGCACCACCTGCAGTTAGTAAATAAGATTTATCGCCTGAAACAATTTCTGGGCAAGAATTATAACCATGCCCCATTTTTACAAAATAGGCATTGGGTTTATTGAGTGTCCATTCCATTACTTTATCTGAAGGACGATAACTTAGCATCGATGGCCATAGTGCTTGGTGCTTACCACGTGTGATATCAATTTTCAAAGAATCATTATAAAAGCTAGCCCACATCATTAACATAACAGAATGATAATCGCAATATAATTCTTCGCTAAATGCGTCTTTAAATCTGCGGCGATAGGGTGGAAAATGTTTGAATTGATAACTACTCAAAGCATATTGCCAGTTGATCATGTCTAGTATTTGTGTAGCGTATTCCTTAATAGGGCCTGTAGTAAATTCATTCAAATTAAGTAAAGAAGCATAGGTATATCCTAAGTATGGATCTGCATTAAATTCATACACACCATAATCAATGATCTCTTTTAAAAATGCAGTCAATCCTTTTTCTACACCATTATTTTTATTATCGTATTTAGGCAATGGAAATCCATTTTCAAATAACCATTGGTTTTTTAAATAACGGGCAGATTCCGCCATTAGAATATGATTCTCAGAATCTTCAAACCATAAATTGGGTACTTTTTTTGTAAAACCTGCACCTTCAATTGTTAGAATATGATCTAATAAATGTTGCTTAGTTGCTGGATATAAAACTGCTGGTTTATTACCAAACAAATACAATACTGGCGTAAATGCCATTGCATTAAAATCATATCCGCCCTTAGGATTCAGCAACCAACGGGAACCATTTTTTCCAGTTGCATTTTGCTTCATTAAATAGGCATTGATTTCTGGAATTCTTTCGCCTGCTAGCAAACAGCCCAATACTGTTCTTGGATTTTTTAAATCAATTTTTTCGCCGTCTTTCCAATCGGCCACTTTTCCTTTAGCCCAAAATGCAATGATGTTTTTTTGAAGTGTTGATTGGCTATTAAAATGAATGGATCGAGTGGTAGGTATGGCTATATTTCCTTTGGGAATGGGGTCGCCAATTTTTCTGCCTGCACAACTAATCAGTAGCACACCCGCCAATAAGCAAGTAGTACCCAATTTTATTTTGATAAGATTCTTTTTCATTAACTACTTTTTAATTGACCAAACTTTAAAGTTTCTATACTTAAAATCGGTCCATTCCATTTGACGAAATCCCATTTTTCCATCTTGCAATACCGGACCATATTTTTTTCCATCATCTGTCCAGTCGATTATTTTTCTTTCGTCTACAAACATTATAATATGCGCCTGGTCTTTTATTAAGGTCAATTTATGAACAGCAGTAGAAGCCAATGGAATACCTGGCTCAATCTCTTGCACCATATTAAATCCTTTATTTTTTCTTAGATGCGAAATTTCTCTACCGGGATTGTCTCTGCCATTGGCATAATATGAAATATGGTAGCAGTTAAATAAATCACTCTTGGTGTATTGCGTAAAAGTGCCGTCTCTTTTAGGGAATGATGGATCAAAAATCGACTCGCCCTTTGCGCCCTTAGTTGCAAAAAAAATAATACACAAGCCTGCATCTGTTTTTAGATTTTGTGCTTCCCATTCTGCTACAAAACTTTCTGGAAAATCATTCGGACACCAAAACACATGGTGAAATTTTTCTTTAGGCGAATACATCCGCATCCAACCATCTGAAAATTCTGTAACACCGGGGCCTTCCATTGTCCAGTCTTTAACTGCCTGTTGTGAGCCCAATGTATTTTGATAAATTAATTTTTCTTTTACAAAATCACTAGCCAACACTTGACTATCTGCATGATTGAGCACATAGAAAAAAACAATGGTTGAAAGCAATATATATTTCATACTATAATTAAAATCAAGCTTTGTGTTTTGCAACAGAATTGGTACCATAAGGTGCACGTTGTGGCCTACTCAACATAGAATTTGCTAATTCGCTATTAGTGAATTTTTCTGTTTTAGGATCCCATTTTAATTTCCCTGGAACTTTCATGGCAATATGTGTAATTAAACAAACAGTACATGCTCTATGTCCTTTTTCAATAGGAGAAATTGGCTCTTTACCAGATTTAATACAATCCACCCAATTACTGTGTTGCTCATCAATTTTATATAAATGAATTTCTTTTTCTCCTATTACCGAACTAAGAATTTTAGGATCACTTGCATCTAATGGTTTGCTTCTATCGTCCGTAACAATAGGATCAGAATCTGTGACTCTTTCGTTGCCACGTGAAACAAAAATCCATCCTTCAGTTCCTTCGTAACGAATACCATTTGGATATACTGCACTGGTGTACATGGTAATGCCATTTGCATATTCTGCTTTTGCCATAAAATCTCCATGAACATCGTAAATACCTGATTTTGGAAATTCTGCTGTGGCTTGCACTGAAATAGGACCTGTATATTCTGTGTCCATTCCCCATGCGGCAGAATCGTAATGGTGTTGACCCCATCCTGTAATCATACCTGCACCAAATTGTTCGCGACGCATCCAACCTGGTCGATCAAATTTTTCTTGAGAATGCACCCCAATTTCATTGTATGGCACATATGGTGTAGATCCTAACCACATATCGTAATTAAATCCTTTAGGCACTGGCATTGCACCAACAACCGGGCCTGATGGATCTGCTGAGATACCAATTTTTACAGTATGTAATTTTCCAATTCTGCCATTGCGCACTAATTCTGCAGCAATTCTAAATTGAGGATAGCCTCTTTGTTGTGTACCCACTTGTAAAATCACACCAGACTTTTGCACCAAATTACTTAGCGCACGTCCTTCTGCAATGGTTAATGAAGTTGGTTTTTGCAAATAGATATGTTTACCTGCTAATGCTGCATCCATTGCGGCTCTTGCATGCCAATGGTCTGGGGTACTAATTACTACAGCATCAATATCTTTATTCAATAACAGCTCTCTATAATCGTCGTACATTTTAGGGTCTACATAATTGTCTTGACCTGTTTGCTTTTTGTACATTTCAATCACCCTTTTTTTGGCAGATTCTAAACGATTTCTATCCAAATCACAAACCGCCATTATCCTTACATCCTCATTTTTAATAACAAAAGGCATATCGTGTTTGCGTCCAATTCTACCACATCCAATTTGGGCAATATTAATTTTATTACTTGGAGCAGATTTACCAAAAACAGAGGAGGGAACAATGGTAGGCATGAAAATAGCACCTGCGGCAGTTGTGATTGTTTGTTGTAAAAATTTACGTCTTTTCATTTTTTATTTTATTACTTATGATAATTTTTAATTCTATTTTAATTGTTGATTATTTTTCAGCTGCATATTTTGCAAATGCTTCTGCAATTTTTGCCGTTTCATTGGTGCCGCTATGCACTAGTACCCGATATTTTAAATGCACCACTTCTCCTTTTTTTATGTAGGTATTTTTATCATCTGGAGGAAAGTACATTGGTGTTGGAGAGAAAAATCCATAATCACGCGTAAACCAAGGCGAAGGATACCAGTTATTTGTAGGGTGTTGCATAATTGCCATCCCTTCAATTTTATTGCCTCTTTTGCCAAAACAATCGATCCATGGTGATGGTTTTCCAAAAGTTGCTTTTTCTCCTTGAGCACCATCTGCATCAATCATCGTTCCACCATTTTCAACACATAAGGATGCATCCATTCTGCCTGAAAAAAATGAGTGATTTGTTTTTTCAATGGTTACATCAGTTAACATTTCTAGTTTAACATCAAAATCAATTTGAATTTGTTCAGGGGATGGTACTGTAATAGTAATTCTTCTAAAATCTTTAATAGGCGATTCTGCACCAGGACGCTTCCAAACACAATCGTTTTCAATAACAACTCTTGGGCCATTGTTTTCTATAATGGCATCCCTTACCGAAACAATTCTACCTCTTTCCAT
Organism: Sediminibacterium sp.; assembly: GCA_037132335.1. GTDB lineage: Bacteria > Bacteroidota > Bacteroidia > Chitinophagales > Chitinophagaceae > Sediminibacterium. The sequence goes on from JBAXPJ010000067.1 coordinate 6,634, forward strand.
TTCTTTGTTCCAATAGTCGCCGCCATTTAATTTATCGCAACCTAAAAACAAAGAACTATGGTGCGGCCAAACCCCATTACGCATAGATGTTACGCCTGAACCCGATGGCCCGTTCACTGGAAAGAAAAATGGATACTTTTCATACTCAGAAAATATATAACTCGTAAAAAATCTCTTATTAATGGTTACATCAATTTTATCGCCAATTTTTACGGCTTTAATCATTACTTGACTAAACCCAATAGTCGTAAATAGCACAATGCTTAATACTCCAACTACCAACTTTTTCATGCCCTTTTTGTTTGTTTTTATTGATTAATTTTTTCAACTATTTAATTCCTGCAGCAAATACAACTTGATTATTCATCATCGTCGTCTGCTGATTTCTTTTTAACTTTTTTTACTTTAGGTGCTTTTTCTTCTACAACATTTGTCATTTTTGGAAAAACTGCTTTAAAGCTTGCCATCATATTTTTTAATGCGGGCGTTAAGTCGTTTTCTGAAATTTTATTTTTTTCAAGCGGATCGATACTTACATGATAGATCTCTCCTGTTTCGTATAACTTCCATTCTTTGTTGTGTACAAAACGTGCTTTTTGGAAAGGTTCTTTATGCGGGTCATAATGACAAAACAACCATTCTCTTGGCTGGAATTTTTTGCCCAATAACTGGGGCATTAAACTAACGCCATCTGTAATAAATGTACTTGGTAATTTAATGTTTGCAGCATCACAAATAGTGGGTAAAAAATCTGTAAAGTCTACCAAATTATCATTCACTTGATTTGGTAAAATCTTTCCATCCCAATAGGCAATCATTGGCACGTGTATGCCGTATTCATTGGTATAGCCTTTTTGACCGGGAATTATTTTCCCGTCTTTCATGATAGAATTTATGCCTACACCAGTTCCATTGTCGCCAGTAAATAAAATCAGGGTGTTTTTGCTCAAACCCAATTCATTCACTTTGTCTAAAATCTCCCCTACATTTTTATCTAAATAAGCCATCATGTCTTTGAAATGCGATGTATCTGATGGAGAACCACCAGGCTCACCTTTTCTCACCACATTAAAATTTTTATAGGCTTTTTCATTTAGTGGCGTTGGCACAAACGGACGGTGCGAAAGCACCATTGGATAGTAAACGAAAAAGGGACCATCCTTTTTTCGCTCCATAAAATTTTTAATAAAATTGCTGAATATTTGCGGGCCGTATTCGCTATTATTGTATTTGATAGACTTGCCATTTTGAACAACCCTTGGATTTTTGTAGCGTTCATTATAAGTTGAACTAGTGTCTACAATATTCCACAATAAATATTCGTCGAAGCCAGATTTATAAGGTGCAAACTCATCTCCTTTCAATTGCCATTTTCCTGCAATACAAGTAGCATAGCCTTTTGATTTTAAGATGCCCGCAAAAGTGGTTTCGTTTTGATTTAAATAACCCCAGCGCTCATAATTTCTAAAATTAGATTTCCCTGTCATTATTTGCAAACGAGAGGGTGAACACAATGGCTGCGCATAACACTGATCGAATCGCATTCCTTTTTGGGCAAGCTTATCTAAACGAGGTGTTTTATAACTAGCACTTCCATATGCACTGAGTGTTTCAAAACCAATATCATCTGCTAATATTAAAATAATATTAGGCCTTGAATCAACATGCGTTTTTTGTTTTGCATTTTGTGCAGTTAACTGCAGATGCAGCATAAAACCAACTACTAACAAAAACAGCAATCGTTTTGAATTTTTCATTGACTTTTTTTTATTGCGTATAAATCAATTAAAAATATACGCTTATTTATTTACAATTCCATCCATTACATTTTGTAATACTGCTCCCAACCCTTTCTTGGTGGAGGCCCTACTAATAATTCATTACCAACTTTATGATTGGTAATTTGTTTTGTATGACTATCAAAAACCAATTTTGTATTTAAACGTTGCGCTAAAACACCCAATGCCATTACTTGACACAATGGGCCTGCAATTTCAAATGCAGAACGACAGGTTTCTTCGCCCTTACATGCTTTTAAGAAATTAGCAAAATGACTAGAAGGACTTGTTGGAACAAATGGCAAGCTCGACTGCATGTCTTTTGCTTTATCGGCAGGAATAATTTCTAATTGAGAACTATGAGATCCTCCTTTAAAAATTAAGTCTTTAGAATAGATCACTTTGCCAGGATATCTTTTGCTACTAATAGGACCCGATGTTGGTGGCGGAATATCTTTGGCTCTAACAGGCTCTCCATAAAATTCTGGCAAAACCGGTATATTATTATATCCATCATACCAAGACAATTCTAGCGCTGGCATGTTTTTTCGTTTAGGAAATTTAAATACCAATGTTGATCCTTGTGGAAAAATTAAAGGGCTATGACCTTCCATATAAATTGGGTCAACTTCTGTTGGCAATCCTAAGTGTAAAAATTGGTGTGCCGTATCAATAATATGTGCGCCCCAATCTCCTAGTGCACCATTCCCATATTCAAACCATGAGCGCCAATCTCCATTAATATACCCTTTATTGTATTCTTTAAATTGACTAGTGGTTAACCATTTGTCCCAGTCAAGTGTTTCTGGAATTGGTTGCGCTGGTAAAAAATCAGACACTTTCATGCCATGCCAACGACGACCATTGTTCATGAATGCGGTAATTTTTGTAACGTCTTTAATGATACCTGCTTCTGTCCATGCTTTGAATTGAAAATAGTTTTCTTCGGAATGCCCTTGGTTACCCATTTGACAAGCCACTTTGTATTTCTTTTCGGCAGCCATCATTAATTCAATCTCCTGAAAGGTATGTGCCATAGGCTTTTCAACATATACGTGTTTGCCTTGAGACATTGCTAACATGCTGATAGGAAAATGCGAGAAGTCTGGAACACCAGCAGTTATGGCATCAAATTGATTGCCCATTTTATCAAACATTTCTCTAAAATCTCTAAAGCGAGGAACATTCGGAAACATTTTCATGATCTCGAGCGTATTAGGTCCGCCCATTTCTACATCACATAAGGCAACAATATTTGCCATACCAGTGCCGTGTAATTTTTTAATGATATCTGCACCCCTATTTCCTATTCCACAACAGGCAAGGTTTACTTTATCACTTGGCGCAATTCTACCAAATGCTTTTCCAAATACCGACGAGGGCAAAATAGAAACACCTGCAACACCTGCCATTGTTAGGCTACTTGTTTTTATAAAATCTCTTCTTTTCATTTGTTAAAAATTATAATTGAATAGTTTGGGTTAGTCGAATATCTGCCGAAGAAGTTCCTACCATAATTTGATAAGATCCTTTTGGAGTAATGAATTTTGATTCCGTTTCATTGTAATAGCGCAATTGTGCTTTTTCTATTTCAATTTCTACCGTTGCCGTATTTCCTTTTTTAATATTGATTCTTTTGAACCCTTTTAGTTGTTTGATAGGCATTGGCATTGCTTGGTCTGGAAGTTTAACATACACTTGTGCTACTTCGTCTCCGTCAAATTTTCCAGTATTTTTTATTGAAAAGTTGATGGCCAATTTATCATTCAATTCTTTTATTTGTAAATGCTGGTAATCAAAATTGGTATAGCTTAAACCATATCCAAATGGATATAGTGGTTTCCCTTTAAAATATTGATAGGTTCTACCTTTGGTTATATCATAATCTCCAAATGGCGGCAACTCGTCTAGTCCGTTATAAAAGGTTAGTGGCAATCTACCTGCAGGATTGTATCCACCAAATAATACTTCTGCAACTGCTGTTCCTGCTTCTTGTCCAGCATACCAAGCGTCTATAATACCTGGAATATGTTCGTTAATCCAACCAATGGCTAGTGCGCCACCATCCACTAATACCACAACTGTTTTTGGATTGGCTTTATAAATTTCCTGTACAAAAACTTCTTGGTCTTTAGACAATTTAATACTCTCTCCATCTTGTCCTTCTCTGGCAAATAATTTATTAACCCCAACTACCGCAATAGCTATATCTGCTTGACTTGCGGCTTGTATGGCAGGCGAAAAAATATCGGTATAATTTTTAGATTCATTGGGTGTTTTCCAAAATAATTTGGCGGCAATAGGTGCTCTGTAATTAAAATATTCTGCTTGAATATTGTATTCTTTGCCTGCTATTAATTCAATATCAATAAAATCAGCTATCATTGATTTTCTTCTCCATGAATCAATGACTAATTTGCCATCAATATATAAACGAGAACCATCTTTGGCTAAAAATCCAATACTATATTTTCCAGAAACAGTTGGTTGTAGTTTCCCTTTCCATCTGACTGAAACAGGCGTACTTGGCGGAAAAGCATCTGGGGCTTGATTAGCAGGTTCGAAGTTAATATTTTCGTCTACCCTATTTTTTGAAATACCTTCTAAATTAATATTCGAAAAATACTCGGCTTTTAATCCGCCAGGAAAAAAATCTTTTGAAACCAATCCATATCCTTCTAAACCATTTACTGCGCGCCAAGGAGCTTCTATGATTTTTATTTTGTTTCCAACTTTATTTTTAATGCCTTGTAAAATGGTAACAGGCGCACCAATTGGCACACCACTATAATCGCCGTATTCATTGTAATTGGCATAAATTCCTACAACAGCTATTGATTTATTTTTAGTTATATCAATTGGCAAAATATTGTTTTGATTTTTTAACAAAATCATACTTTCTTTTGCTGCTTGTATATTCAATGCTTTGTGTGCTTCAGAACCAATAACAGATGGCAAAATTTTATTGTAAGGATTATTTGCAGGATCATCAAACAAACCTAATTGCATGCGTGCGCGTAATACATGGTAAGCAGCAGAATCTATTTGTTGAATGGATACCATTCCTAATTTATAGGCATTGATTAATGGTTGTGTAAAAATATCATCCCCACATTCTAAATCTAATCCGGCCTGAATACTCACCATAGCAGCGAGTTCTTTTGTTTTTACATATTTGTGCGCATCCACCAAATGAACTGCAGCCCCACAATCTGAAACCACATAGCCTTGAAAGCCCCATTCTTGACGTAAGACTTTTGTTAGCAACCAACTATTCGCTGTATTTGGCACGCCATTAATGGCATTATAAGACGTCATTATAGACGCTGCTTTGCCATCTTTAATACATGCTTCAAATGCAGGTAAATAATACTCTCTTAACAAGCGCATAGATACTTGTGGATCATTGGAATAACGATTTCCTTCTTGGTTATATACGGCAAAATGTTTGGGTGTTGCAACCACTTTCAAATACCTATGATCATTGCCTTGTAAGCCTTTTACAAATTGCACGCCTAAAACCCCAGATAAATAAGGATCTTCTCCATAAGTTTCAGTAGTACGACCCCATCTAGGATCGCGGGCCATATTAATGGTTGGCGACCAAAAACTAAGTAGGTCATTAAATTTCAAGGTCTGTTTTTTTCCTTGGTCTAATTCGTTCCAGCGCGCACGAGCTTCATCTGAAATAGCAGTTGCTACTTCGTGTAATAAACTTGGATTCCACATGGATGCCATGGCAATTGCTTGCGGAAAAACGGTAAACTTTCCAGGCCTTACAACACCGTGTAAGGCTTCGTTACCGTGATAATATTTATCAATATCTAATCGAGGAATTCCAGGAGAGCTAGCAATTAATAAACTTATTTTTTCTTCGGCAGTCAATCGGCTTAATAAATCTTTTACGCGTTGATCTGTTGTAATATTTTGGTTGCGGAATGCAGGTGTTTGTCCAATAATTTTTAATGGATTAGCTACCAACATTACGTAACAAAGCAGCAATAAAAAATTGCTGCTTTTAAAAACCAATATTTGTACTTTATTTTTCAAGCCCCCAGTTTTTATTTGGTTGATTGGATAGCGTTAATTCTAACACACCACCCTTCATGATATCTTGATAATCTATATAACATTTTTGGTAATTCTTACCATTCAGTTTTGCTGATTGTATGTATACATTTTCGGGGGAATTATGTATGGCAACAATTCGAAAAACATTATTATTCGATACTTTAATTTCAGCCTTGTCTACACTTGGGCTGGTAATTTCAAATCGTGTATCACCAGGACAAACCGGATGAATACCACAAGCCGATAAAATATACCAAGCCGACATTTGACCTACATCTTCATCACCAACTAA
>JBAXPJ010000068.1:0-12741 GCA_037132335.1 Sediminibacterium sp.
ATTTACACCTATTTATTAGCTTATCTTTTTACCAATTTAATTACGCTTTAACATTAAAATATTTGACTATTGTTAGAATTGATTAAAAAAAACCGATAATTACATTTGATTGAATCATCCTAACCCTAATTAGTTCTCTTCTAATCTCATTCGCACATGAGTCGATATTTTTTTATCTTATTTTTTATAAGTATTTTATATACTACTCAAACTGTTATTGGACAAGAATACCATGCCACTAATGGCTCTCCTTATGCTGGTGCTGCAAGTACCTTTAATAATCCAGCATCAGGTGTAAACAGTATATATAAATGGGATTTAAATGTATTTTCATTTCAAACAACAGTTGCAACCAATCACTTAACACTACTCAATACATCACTTACAAATCCTGGCAATGCAATTATAAGTTTTGACGAAGGAAGCAATAGCCATTATGCGCACCATAACTTAGACCTTAATCTATTTTCATTCCAATATAAAATTGATGAAAAACGATCTATCTCTTTTGGCATACGCGGAAGGATGTATAACCATTTAAAAACTTCAGCCATTTTTTGCAATGACACCATTACTAGTAATTTAAGTTTTTTAAAAGCTAATCGTACCACACCATTTATAGATGGCTATATTACTCATGCAGGATGGCTTGAAACAAACTTAAATTATTCGCAAGTGTTTTTTGAATCAAAAAATCAACGATTAACTGGCGGCATTACAGTAAATTTATTACGAGGCCTTTCGGGAGCTTATGCTAAAATAAATAAAATAATTGTTTCTGAATTTGTTAATGGCATTGACACTGGCTATACATTGGTTAGAGGCGGCGTTAAATATGCCTATTCATATAACTACGACAATGCAAATACCAATATTAGTTCTTCACAATTGGTTAAAGATTTTTTGAAACATACCTTGTCTAGTATTGGCTTTAGTTTGGGGATGGAATACAGTATTTATAATAATGACATCAATGATAAAGAACCGAATAATCCAATTAACTATTCTTGGAAAATAGGTTTAAGCATCATGGACATAGGTCATAACAAATTTAAACCAAGTGAATTTTCTGGAAATTTTTATACGCCTCAAGCAAATATTACGGATGCAGTTGTGGGAGATAAATTTAGCAATATCCCTGCCATAGATGCTTTTAGAGATTCTATGAAAACAATGTTTCAAAATTATGATGCGATAACCAGTAACTATACCATTAGTACACCTACTCGAATCATACTAAATATAGACAAAAATTTAGGGCATCATTTTGCAGTGAATACAGAATTGAATATGAATTTATTTTCAACTGCTAACTATGCTAAATTACTTACAAGAGAACTAAACTTACTCACTGTAACCCCTAGATGGGAAACAATACTTTTTGGTTGTTATATGCCAATTCAATATAATACGCAGGGAAACTTATGGATTGGTGCCGCTTTAAAATTTGGTCCTTTAACCATTGGCTTGCACGATATTAGTTGGACGAAAAAAATTAGCACTATTAATGGTGGAGGCTATATTCTTTTTAGCCTACATCCATTTAATACAAAAAAAGTTATTAGTCGATTTGATTGTCCGGAATAAATTAACAAGATTGTGTTAATTTAAAAGATCATTGCTTTTTAGTGTTTTAAACGGTACTTTTTTAACACTTTAGGACTATTGAAATATTTATCTAATTCTTCTTCTGACATATTATTGTTTAGTCCCATTGGCACATCAATCAATTGCAGTTGAATTTGTTTTAATTCATCTTTTAATTGATTTGTTTTTTGTACAATAGCAGGGTCTCTTTCGGCAATTAAACTATTATCTGCTAATCTATATTCTAACCTTTTAATGGAAGTTCTAACCATTGATGCTTGGTTTTGATCATATACCCTTTGTGGCGAAACGGCTTCTTTTACAGGCACTAAAGAGATACCTACACTAGGCAATATTTTGCCTAACTGTTTACTGCTTTCAGAAACAGATGAAGACATAATAGAACCCGACAATGTAGTTGATGAGGCTGTTATATCAAAAATAGTTCGAGTGTCTTTTACTTTTTTAATGCTTTTATCTAGTTGTAAAAAAGAGTATTTTAATTCCAAAATATACCTATTCAATACTTTCACTTGTGTTTGATATGCTTGGAGTGCTAAAGGATAGTTTAAAGCATCTCTAATAATAACTTTTACCAAAGCTGTATCACGAGATTGAAAACGAGTTGCCCCTACAAAATTGATGAGTACAATTTTTACTTTTCCAGAATCAGATTCTTTTACAAAATCGAATCCAGGGCTCCAACTAAAGTCGTCATCACAATGCCTAACACCTGTAACATTCTTTAATGGCATGTTAGAATAGTAGGTGATATTCTCAATAGGAAAACTTCCTGCCTCGCATTGCACTTTAAAATTCAAAGTATCTCCTTCTTCAATTGTTACTACAGGGCTTACTGATAGTTTTAATTTAGATGGAATAATTTCTGTGTTATAAAACATTAAAATAAAACTCGTATCTATTTTTTCTGTTGGATGGTCTGGTTTGTTTACACCTAGTACAATTTTATATTCATAATCATATTTTAACTTTCCAGATAAAAAAAATGATTTTGATGCTTTAAAAGTTATTCGGCCATCATCCTTGTTTATTTGCATACCAATAGGGGCATTGCGCAAATACCAAAAATAATTTCCTTGTTTATTGATAACTGGTTGATAATGCAAAACTGAGTCTGCGGCCAGAGTAATATAAGGCGAAAGATTACTCATCCTTAGTAGTGTATCAATTGGTAATACTGCAATTTCTGGAATTGTATCATGGGCTACTATGGGAACTGTATCTAATTTAAGATTTACAGTATTTGTAGCATGGCGCAAGTGAATGTTTTCTGGATTATTTGCAACTAAATAATTAGAGAACCCGCAAACAATAAGTAACGCTACTAACCTAAGCATACAATGCGTTTTATATGAAAAACATAGAAATACAAAAAAATCAAGTGTAATTTACAGAGTAATCCGTTATAGTTTCAAAGTACTTAGCATATTTAAATAGCAAATTTTTGATTCAAATAATGAATTAAGCAGCTTATTTATGCAATAACTTGTTTAAATTGATCACATTATAAAGTCCTATGAATACAGCATATTGGTATGTATTTTTTGCTTGTGTAGCAGTGGACATAGTGCCTTTGCCCTTACCGCCAGCATTTGTTGTAATGGTTTATTTACAAATTCATTACCATTTAAATGTATGGATGGTAATAAGTATTGGTGTTGTTGGGTCTGTTATAGGTAGATATATTTTAACATTATATATTCCTAAAATTGCACACAGGCTTTTTAATCCTGCTAAAAATGAAGATGTACAATTTTTAGGAAGAAAATTAAAAGAAAAAGGTTGGAAAAGCCAATTAGCAATTCTCACTTACTCTTTACTACCACTCCCTACCACTCCCTTATTTATAGCTGGCGGAATGGCTAAAATGAAGCCCTATTTAATTATTCCAGCATTCATAATTGGCAAATTCACTAGCGATTCTATTGCAGTATTTATGGGTAAATACGCAGCAGAAAATGCATCTAGTGTTATAGATGGAATCATTTCTGTAAAATCTGCAATTGGGCTAGTATTTGGAATACTACTTTTATTTGCTTTCTTATTCATTGACTGGCGGTCATGGGTACAAGAAAAGAAATTCAGAATCAATTTTAAAATTTGGAAATAAAAAATATTATTTTTTATTCATTTTAGCACGTTCAAACATTGAAGCGATTGTTACAGGTGCCCCATTGTTCTTTTTGCTTTCATCTGCCGCTTCCATAAAAGCAACTATTTCAAGGGTGTCTTTTTTATTAACTGGAGGTACCCCTGTTTGAAAAAATTCAACCACCTTTAATAACAATGGATTATACCCAACATGTGGCCCAACAGGTGTATTAGATTTTTCACCAAATACAGTTCCACCATAATCTTGTTTACCATTATGCAACCCACGGAAAGTACCAATTCTATTGTCATCCCAAACGCCTGTAACAACATCATTTTCCGGTGCACTTACTCTTGTTACTTGTTTGCAACCTCTACCCATTAAAGTGAATAATATTTCAACGCCATGAATGCCATACCAAAATAAATCAGGATGGGTTGGTTCTATTTTTAAAGGACTATAGGCATCTGCACCTAAAACCTTACCTACTTTATTTCCTAAAATTGCATCTTGTACTGTAGGTGCATATCGCAAAGAAGAAGTTGAAAATACAGGTGATTTATATTTATCAGCAGCCTCAAAAATAGCAATCGTATCCACCAATGATGCAGCAATTGGTTTATCAATAAACATTGGCTTTTTAGCTTTAAACACTTGTAATGCTTGTTCTAAATGCAGTCTGCCATCATTGGTTTCTAATAAAACAAAATCAACTTTTTCTAATAATGTGGCAATAGAGTCTACAATCTCAACGCCTAATTTAATTACATCTGCTGTATATCCGGGTACACGTTCAACACTCGATTGAATATCAAGACTACCTTTTGGATAAGCCGCTACAATTTTAAACCCACCATACTCAGGACCCGCATCACTAGCATTCAGTGCTTTTGTAAAAGCCACACAATGCGAAGTATCTAGTCCTATAATTCCTATACGTTTTTTCCCTTCAAATACAGGACTCGCTTTTGCCGAAAATGGCAATAGACTATCTGTTAATGCAATCCCTAAACCGGCTAGTGTAGCTTTTTTAATAAAATTTCTGCGTGGCGAAGATGGAAACATAATAGTTGATTTTTAATTTTATCAGTAAATTTAATTTCTATAATAAGTGTAATTTTCTTTGGTAATAATATCAATCGGCATAAAATATTTTTTCTCTACAGGAATTGCAAAAGCCAAGTGTTGGTATAATGCCATAACACCCCTGTAGGCTTGCTCTTGCGGCTTTTGACAAATTAAAAAATCTATCACACCCGCTTTTAAATACGCAATATTTTTTGGCAAAAAGTCAAACCCTATTAACAATATTTTTCTCTTTGACTGTTCAATAAAACGAGCAACATCAGAAACCCTTGAATTTGTAATAAAAAAAACTTTTATATCGTCATCGTCTTTAAGCGCTTTTGAAAGTGAACGTTGAATAGATTGATAGTCTGTATTTCTTACATCAATTTGTAAAATAGGATTTCGTAATTTATTGTCTTTAAAATAGGCACGAAACCCTTCCGACTTCTTTAACAAATGGTGATGTGTATCAATTTCTTTAGAAATATTTACTACTAATATTTTATCTGTTTGCTTAGTGAGATAACTAATTAAGTTAGCCCCCAAATAACCACTGTGGAACAAATTAGGGCCCATATAGCTCAAACTGCCGCTATTGGGTAAATCAGAATCAATTAATACATAGGGAATATTTTGTTGCTTGCATTTTTCTGAAAAAACAATTGATTCTTCGGTAAAAGATGGTGCAAATAAAACACCGTCTGGATTAGACTTTAAAATACTTTTTGATTGCTTAACAAATGACTCTTTTAAGTTTTGGTCGAAAAAATAAATTTCTATACTAACACCAAATTGATTCAATTCTGAGTTGGCTTGCTCTATTCCTTTTAATGGCGCTTCCCAGAAACTTGTTTCGTCTGATCCTTTTGGAATGAGGGTGGCCAGTTTAAATATTTTTCTTGAGGCTAGTCTTTGCGCTAGTAAATTTGGCTGATAATTTAACTCCAAAATTATTTTATTAATTTTGGCTTTTGTTTTTTCAGACACACCAATCCTATTGTGTATTACCCTATCAACAGTAGCAATAGACACATTAGCCCTTCTAGCTATTTCTTTTACCCCAGTAAGTTCGGCATTGACTTTTTTGCTCATGCAATCGTTTTGATATGGCTAAAATTAGACAATGTTTAATGTATTTAAATTTCCAATATTTAGGGCACTTTGCACATCCAAAAATAAGATGGCGTTTGAGTGTGTCCGAAGAATAGTAGACGGAAATTCTTCTGAAATATGTTGTTTCAATGTATTGAAAACTGCTACCGCTTTGGTTGCTCCTGGAACTACACAAAAAATAAACCGGCCTTTTAACAAGGTTGGAATGGTAAGTGTTAGTGCATGTGTTGGCACTTGCTCTATCGTTTCAAAACAACCATCGTTTACTTGTTGTTGTCTGCATGGCGCTTCTAATTCAACCATTTTCACTCCAACCGGATCTTTAAAATCAGCAACAGGAGGATCATTAAAAGCCAAGTGCCCATTCTCTCCAATTCCCATACAAACTATATCTGGTGCGAATTCCAATAATAAATTTTGATAACGTGTGCATTCTTCTAAAATATTTACTGCGTTACCATTAATTAAATGCACTGAATGAAAAGGCACTAAATTAAACAAACGCTGCTTTAGAAAATTACCGAACCCTTGTGAAGCAGCTGCGTCTAAACCAACATATTCATCCATATGAAATGCATTGATTCGAGACCAGTCTATTTCTAGTTTTATAAGTGCCGCTAAAAATTCATTTTGAGAAGGTGCTGCCGCAAAAATGATATTAATGTATGATTGTGCACTTAATAATTCATTGATTTTATCCTTCAAAAGTTCAGCAGCTGCGCTGCCCATTTCTGCGCGCGTTTGATATACTTGTACCTCTAAAAGGCTTGCTTTAAACTGCTGGATCATTTTTATTTTCTTTTGAATGAAGCGTTTAGCTCTATACTTTAAAAAAGCAAACTAATTTTTGGAATACAAAACTTCACCTTTAATAATTGTTTTATCTATTTCAATTTGTTCATTGAATAATACAATATCTGCGTGCTTCCCAACTTCCAAACTACCTTTTGTGGCATGAACACCCATGATTCTTGCAGGTGTAGTGGACATCATTTTAATCGCATCAATTAACGGAATATCAGTCATTTGAATCATGGTTCTCACTAGTCTGTTTGTAGTGGCAACACTACCTGCAAACGCAGTCCTATCAAGTAGTTTAGCCACACCGTCTTCAATTAACACTTTTAGTCCATTGTCTTTATTTCCTAATACACTTTCACCCTCAGGCATCCCTGCGCCACGCATAGCATCAGTAATTAAGGCAATCCTATCTGGTCCTTTAATTTTATAAATCAATTGTAATAATGGCGCAGGCAAATGAATGCCATCTGCAATAATTTCTACATCCATCTCGTCTATCAAAAAAGCACTTTCAATAACACCAGCATAACGATAGCCATTTCTTCTTGTAACACCAGACATGGCAGAATACAAATGTGTAAAAAGACTATATCCATTTTTAGATGCTAATACAACATCTTCGTAAATAGCATCAGTGTGCGCTACCGAAGCAATGATTCCTGCCTCTTGTAAATACCTTCCAAAATTGATTGCACCCTTTAATTCTGGCGCAGCACTCCAACGTTTAATTACTGATTTAAATCGATTAATATAGGTTTTGTATTCATCTGGATTGGGGTCTCTAATATATTCCGGCATTTGAGCCCCACGTTGACTCATGGCAAAATAAGGACCTTCAATATGCATCCCTAAAAAGGTTGCGCCTTTTGTGTTTTTGGCATTGGCTATTTCATATTGCAGAAGCGTATTCCACAAACTTTCAGTATCACTAGTTAATGTAGTAGGCACCATTGCTGTTGTGCCATATTGTAAATGCATTTCAGCAATCTTTAAGAAAGCCAATTCAGTGCCATCCATAAAATCATGACCGCCACCACCATGAACATGTATGTCAATAAATCCTGGAGAAATATATTGTTGTGCTGCATCTATTTCAATGGCATCATTCACCATTACATCTCCTGTTGTAACAGCTTCAATTATTCCAGCTTCATTAACCACAACCGTTCCCGATTCAATGATGCATGAAGGCGTTATAATTTTTCCATTAAATATTTTCAATTTCTTACCCATCAATACCTCGAAATTTATTAAACCAAATTAAACTTTCCATTTTCTTATACGATGTCCTACTGTTGCATAAAAAACTAAATAAATATAACAAGGAAACAATACCCAATAAGCCAATCTTAGGTCGAACTTATCTGCAAAATAACCATAAAACAATGGTAGTATGGCATTACCACAAAGACCCATAATTAAAATAGATCCTCCTAATTTTGTAAACCTTCCTAAGCCGTCTAAAGCTAATGGCCAAATACCAGCCCAAATTAAAGAATTAGACAATCCTAATAATACTACAAACCAAATTGAAATATCTGTAGTATGTCCTAAAAAATGCACTTGTCCTTTTGAAAAAATAATTAGCAAAGTGAAACAAGTGCCCAATAATGTACAGGTACGCAATGCATTTACTTGTTTAATAAAACGGGGTATGCAAATAATGCCAATGATATATCCACAAACAGTAGCAGCTAATGTATACGAAGGAAATACTTTGGCTTCCATGAGTTGTATGTTCATTGATCCCGCATAACCAATTACTGTATCAATTGCTATTACTTGCGTTCCAACATGTAAAAAAATACCAATAGCACCTAGAATTAAATGCGGAAATTGAAAGATGCTTGTTTTGCCATTATTCGCTTCGGCAACTTCAGCAGTTTCGTGTTCTGTATCAATTTCAGGAATAGGAGAAAAACGAATTAATAATCCCAAACAAAAAAGCACTGCGCTCACTACAGCATAAGGAACTGTTACCCTACGAATAAATTCATCAAGTGCCACAGTTCTAATAGCACCAGTCATACTTGGCAATTGTTTAAACAACGCACTGTCTGTTGCTTTCAAAATTACCGCAGCAAATACCAATGGTGCAAGAACACCAGCACCTTTATTAAAAATACCCATTATACTGATTCGCTGAGCAGCACTTTCGCTAGGCCCCAATACTGTTATATAAGGGTTTGCAGCTGTTTGTAAAATAGCAAGCCCTGCACCCAGCGTAAACAATCCCATTAAAAAAATGGGATACGTTCTGCCAAGAGACGCAGGTACAAAAATCAACGCACCCAAAGACATCACCCAAAAACCTATCATCATACCTTTTTTAAATCCTGTCTTTTTAAGTAAAAAAGAAGCCGGAATTGACATAATAAAATAAGATATATAAAATGCAAACGTTACAAAATACGCTTGAAAATTAGTGAGTTCACAAGCAATTTTAAAGTAGGGAATTAATATAGAATTCGCCCATGATACAAAGCCAAAAATGAAAAACATAATTCCAATAATAGCTATTGAAATTTTGGTTTGCCATTTACTTAAACTTTCAACGCTTACTGCTTGTGGGTTTGTTTTCATAATGTGTTTTTATTGGTAAATGACCATTTAATAAATAGTCAAATTAATGGTCTTTGAAGTTTGCTTGGTTTCATTAATCGAATTATTAGACGACGTAAATACTGCTTTATAAGTACCAGGTGTAGCATACACATAACGGTATTCCTTTAGTGCAGCAGCAGTCATACCTTTTAGAGCTGTAGACAAATCCGGCCCAAGATTTACTTTGTCTATATTAATTCCAGTACTGATAGCCCAGTTTTCACTAGTTGGATCATTTGCTGTTGTATAGTTGTTTCCTTGTAGCACAATTTTTGCAGTGGTAATTGCCGACAATGCAGGAGCAGTTGTAGCACTTTGATCAACCAATTGAAATCCTGCACTTGGTTCATCCGATAAAGTCAGCGCCACAGTATTGTTCAATTTTTTACCACTAGTAAGTGTAAGTGATTGAATAGACCACTGACGAGCCACCCCATTCACCCCTTGCGGCTTGGTGATATATTTAAATGCAATGTATAAAGGCTTTCCAGCAACCATTAAATCAGTTACATCCGCAGAGGTAGCTAAAAAAGTAGTTGTTGTACCATACTTAAACCTTGCTGTAATATCTGTCCAAGTAGCCGCTTTTACAGCTGCCATACTACTATAATCGCCTTTAAAATCGGTTGATGCCATTACATACAATTGATTTAGTTGTGTACCTAAATTGACTGCTGTTGAAAAAGCTAATACGGCAGTTTGTCCTGTTACATCAACAATATGACCATCTTTGAAGTCATAATCTTTTAATGTTTCTCCAGAATAAAAAGAGATGTCTTGTGCTTCTCCACCTTGAAAGGCAAAGCGCACAGAAGTTCCTGCTTTATATGATACTGAATCTGTAGTTACATTAAAATTTTCTAACCCGTCAACAGGCAGATTTTTTTGGCAAGAAATAAGTATACTAGAAGCCATCATTACAATGATACTTAAGCTAGCTAATTTATTTTTATAATTTGTTCTCATACATATTTTTTTTAGAATGATTAATGATTACCAACCAGGGTTTTGAACCATTTTTAAATTCACATTCATTTCTGATGCAGGTATTGGAAATAAAGTATCTCTTAACTGCACATTAGAATAACATTTTGCGAAAGTTGCTGCGAAAGTTGGGTTCTGACTAATTACAAGTGTTGCCATATCTTGGCTTGTTTTGTAAAAAATTCCCCAACGAATTAAATCTGCTTTACGCATATTTTCAAAACACAATTCGCGCATACGCTCGTCTTGAATAAATTTCTGAAAACTAGCATAATTCGCTGCAGCACCAGTACCTACCGACATTGGAAGATAAGTATTAATAGTAGCTGTAGCAGTAGCACCTGTTCCACCGCCACCAGTAATGGTTACTGTTGGTGCTGATGTGTACCCTTTCCCTTCATAAAAAGGCGCGCCAGTTGTAGAAGAAGGACTTGTATATACACTAGAAGGAACAGTTAAAATAGTGTCTTTCACTAACGTTATTGCAGATATAGTTGTTCCTGTTAAAGTGGCTATAGCAAGAGCACCGGTTCCACCGCCACCAGTAATTGTTACTGTTGGTACGGTTGTATAACCTGTGCCGGGTTTTGTAACTGTAATAGTTGCAACACCAGTTGACCAACTCCTACTTCTAATGGCATTAATATCATTTATGGCTGCAGCAGTAGGTGCATTATTAATTTCATTTTCCGCTTCTGCATGCATTAACAAAACATCAGAATAACGAAGCAACACAACATTTTCTGGCGTTAAGTTTTGGTTTTTAGGTAGTAATGTTTCATACTCTCTTCTCCATTTACCAGGGTACATCATATTTTTTTGCGCTGGTGTAACTGGAGGCGCATTGTAGTGTGCAGGCGGGTTGGCTGTTGGGCTTGTTCCAAATGATTTATTACCATTTACTAAACCTGTTTTATCATATGCAAAATGGGCAATATTCCACCATCTTCTATTGTCACCAGGACCATCTGCATCGTAAGCATCATATAATTTTGAACTACAAATTAATTCATAAGAAGTTTTTCCTGTAAGCGTAGTTGCAGCGGCAGTACCAAAAGTATAAGGACTGTTTTTCCAACCTTGATAACCACCTTGAATATATTGATCTGTTTGGTTGCCATAAAATTCTACTTCCCAAATACTTTCTTTGGTTTCGTATTTATCGCCAGCTAAGTTTACAAATATTTGAGGATAGCTAGGGTTCAATGCATGCAATCCAGAGTTCATTACCAACTCAGACCATTTTTTCACTTCAGCCCATCTAGACTTGTTGCGTAATGGAGCACCTGCCATATACATATTAACACGTGCCAAAACTCCACGTACAGCTGATCTACTTACTGCACCAGCAGATGGAACTGCAGTAATTTCAGGCACTAATTTTTCAGCAGCTTCCATGTCTGAAATAATTTGCGCATAAACATCTGCTATACTAGCTCTTTCTGAATTTACATTTTCTATATCAGTGG
The DNA here is from genome assembly GCA_037132335.1 of Sediminibacterium sp. Classification (GTDB taxonomy): domain Bacteria; phylum Bacteroidota; class Bacteroidia; order Chitinophagales; family Chitinophagaceae; genus Sediminibacterium. Next base: position 11,740 of record JBAXPJ010000068.1, read on the forward strand.
TTGGTTTTGTTTTTAAAGGAACAGCACCATAGTTTTGCACCAACATAAAATAATAATAACCTCTTAAAAACAACACTTCTCCTTTGGTTGCCCTGCGGAAACTGCTATCCAATGCTTGGTTATTATCAACGTTTGCAATAACATTATTTGCTTTGTTAATTCCATCATATAAACTAGTCCATAAACCGGTAATATAAGTACTAGAAGAAGTTATGTCTGTATAACCAACTGGATAAGGGAAACCAATATAGGAGGTACGTCCAGTAGTTCCTTCATCACCTTGCCAGCCATATAAAAACAAGCCATTAAATGCATAGACACTATTGGTTCCTAGAACGGAATAAACAGTAGCCCTTGCATGATTTAATTGATCAACTGACTGATAGTAGTTGGTGGGATTTAAAAATCCAGTTGGATTCTCTGCAAGAAATTTCTTACAAGCTGTTAAGCTTACAGAAAGGATCAGGATAAAGAATAATATTTTTCTCATATTGTTAAAATTTAAAAATCAGCAATAATACTGAACACAATTGTTCTTGATTGAGGGTAAGAAGAATAATCATACCCAGGTGTTAGGGTATTGTTTCTTGTTGAAACTTCAGGATCTAAACCAGAGTATTTGGTCCAAGTAATTAAGTTTTGTCCAGAAACAGATAGGTTTAAACTTTTTGCATAAAGCATTTTTGCAACACTGCTTGGAGCATTGTAATTTAATGCTAGTGTTTTTAAACGCAAATAAGAACCATCTTCAACTACCCTAGAAGACCAATAACCAATTGGTCCTTGTCCTCTAGTTCTATAGTTTTCATTTGTTTGGTTATCAAAACTCCAACGATTACTATAACTAGCATATTGATTAATTAGGTGATAAGTATTACTATTACCTTCTAACAATAACCTGTTAGCATTATAGATATCATTTCCGTAAGACCATTGAAAGAACACGTTCAAACTAAAACGTTTGTAAGTAAAATTGTTATTAAATCCACCAACATGAATTGG